>JAGLDB010000031.1 GCA_023145935.1 Candidatus Sabulitectum sp.
TTCTGGAAACCTACGGGCTTATCCCCCCGGGAGTGAAGAAAGCTGCACCGGCTGATGTGTACATTGCAGTGGCATCTGTTGATGTTGTTTCCTCAGCAGGGCGGCTTGCAGCATTTCTTCGCAGTGAGGGTATCAGGGTGATGATGGATGTGTCAGGAAAAAAGCTGGGGAAGCAGTTCAATGAGGCTTCCAGGTACGGAATAGCCTTTGTGGTCACGGTTGGTTCTGAAGAGGTTGCGTCAGGCAGGTATAAAATGAAAGATCTTACGGATGGATCGGTATTTACCGGTACACCTGAAGAGATATCAGGGGAGTTGAAGTAACAGGAATGAGCAGATTCTCTTTTTTGAGCAGTAGAAGGTTTCTAAGAGCAGCTCTTGTTATTCTGGCTCTGCTCATAGTACTTCTTCCGTCAAGCTCTCCAGGCAATTCTCTCACCAGGATCACATCAGGTGTTCTAATGGTGATTGCCGGCTTGTTCTTCTACCTGGGGGCCAGTGAGATTCTCAGCGGACTCAGCCTTTCAAGACGACTGGTTCTCTCTTTCTTTTCCATTGTTCTTCTGTGGGGTCTTACAGGTTTTGTGGGTATTCTTGACACTCCGGAGATCCTTCCTGTGAACTCTCACAGAGCTGAAAGAGTAAGGGAGCTTGGCAGAAGAATTGATAATGTGGCTGAGGTTGGCAGCAGTCAGGTCAGGAATTTTGTTGATTCCACCTTTACTGGTCAGACAGGTCATTTCCTTGAAACCATTGGAGAAGTCAGCGGCGCTGCTGCAGGTGTTCTTATCGATGCTGTGCTAACTTCTACCAGCGTTGACACTTCAAGTGGAATGGATGTTTTTTCCAGAGGCAGTCAAAACGCGGAAACATCTGTGGTGATGATTCCTCTGTTCCGACTTGCTATTCTTGCTGTTTCCCTGATTCTTCTGGCAGCAGTTCGAGGGTTTGTATACATCGACAGAACCCCATTTACAGTGTGGCTTTACAGAATTACTGTGAGTATTGCTTTTGTCACTGCTCTTTTCCGTGTGATAGGGCTGAACTTTGTTCTTATTTCAACAAGCGACATATTTACGGGAATTGAACTGGATGTATCAAGTATATTTCTGCTATTCTCTGCAGTGGGGCTTGGATTCTGTCAGAGATGGGTTCAGTATCTTTCAAGAAAGACGAGAATTATCCTTCTTGCGGGTACTTTTGTATCAGTGCTTATGGTGCGTGGTGTTTATCTTTACATGGTGGGAAATGTTTTTCCGGGAACTGGCAGTCTGGATGTGGCTGTAATTGTGATTGTTGCTATTTACATCTTTTTTGCCTTCATGACCATGCTTCTTCAACTTCCCACAGCAAGAATCCTTGAGAAGCGTTATAAGGAACTTGGAACTCTGCAGGATCTCAGCCAGACTCTGCATTCAAGCTTTGAACCGGATCAGCTGGGGGCGGCGGCAGTCAGACTCGGTACCAGATTAACTGACTCAGATTATTGCTGGTTTCATATGAATGATGGTACAGGAGATTACTCTTATGGCAAAGGTCGGGAGTTAAAGAATGCTATAGAGAATCTTAGTCAGGAGTGGTACTCCGGTGTTGAACAGAGGATAGACGCAACAGGTCACGGTTTCATGATAAACAATTACAGAAGAAGTTCTCTGCGGAAACTGGAGAACAGGCGAAATGGTTACACCCGCATTGCTTCAATGGTTGCAGCACCGGTAGAGGTAAGAGGTGAAAGACTTGGTGTAATTGTTGCAGCAAGCGTAAAGCAGTTCTTTTTTGTGGAGTATACAAGAGGATTGTTTGACAGTTTTACAAGACAGATAGCTCAGGCTATTCAAAGTGCTCAACTGTTTGGAGAGAAGCTGCAGAGACAGATTCTTGAAAGAGAGCTTGAGCTGGCCAGAAACATACAGAAAGATCTGCTTCCTGGAAGTTTGCTGCAACCGTCCGGCTGGGAGTTAGCAGCGGTTAGCATTCCTTCAAGGGTTATGGGCGGAGACTATTATGATGTTGTAGAGCTTCCTGGAGGAAAACTGGCAGTGGCTATTGCGGATGTATCAGGAAAAGGGGCAGCAGCAGCAATGCTCATGGCATCTCTTCAGGCCAGCCTTGGTACTCTGCTCAAAGAAGACCTCTCTGTTGAAGTCACCACATCCCGATTGAACGCAGTTCTTTGTGACAGAATGCCTGATGCCACTTTCATTACATTCTTTCTGGCATTTATAGATATTGAGAGCGGTGACATCGAGTATTGCTCTGCCGGTCACGACCCGCCGATACTCTGTCAGGGAAAGGACTTTACCACTGTGGACAGCCTGGATCAGGGCGGTTTGATTCTTGGCATAGTTGCTGATGCAGAGTATCAGATCGGCAGAATCAACATTGCTCCAGGAGGAAGAATGCTTCTATACACCGATGGTATAACAGAGACCATGTCTCCCTCGGAAGAGCCGTTTGGTGTTGAAAGACTGATAAATATTCTGACCAGGCATTGCGATCAATCCGGCGAATCAATCATTGAAACCATCGGTTCTCTTCTTGAACTCTTCCGTGACAGAGGCGATCAGGAAGATGATGTTACAGCACTGGTTGTTGCAAGAGATCTGGAAAAAGGTGATTGATATTATTGGAATTGAATCAGTTAAGAAATCTATAAATGATGTTCTTGATACCGTGGATCTTCCAGTTGAGAAACTTCAGAAGATATGCAACCTTCTTCGTGAATCAATAGAAGATTATCACTGGGTTGGTTACTATCTTGTGGATAGAGACTCAGTATCAGCATTGATTCTTGGTCCTTTCGCAGGTGATGCTACTGAGTATACCAGAATTGATTTTGGTAGAGGCGTGTGCGGTCAGGTGGCAGATACAATGGCTGCTCGTGTTGTTGATGATGTGAGCCTGGAACCCAACTATCTTTCATGCAGCCCCGACATCAGAAGTGAGTTTGTTGCTCCTGTAATATGGAATGGCAGGCTGGTTGGAGAGCTTGATCTTGATTCAGGAACGAAAGCTGCTTTCAGGGAAACTGATGTTGAGCTTCTTAAATGGGTTGCAGAGGTCACCGCTGAAGAAGCTGCCAGGGTGGCTGGATTTTATCTTGCAGAGTAGAATCACAGACAGGTCTGCGCTTTTCGGTTTTATCATCATTGGTGTTCTTATAGCAGTCGGTGTGTTCACAGACTCAATCTATCTAATTGCAGGCGGGCTGATCGTCTCTATGTTTGCCGGTATGTTTCTGGCTTATCCTCCCAGGATGGCTGCTATGTTGTTCGGTGTTCAGATAGTTTTTACAACCGCTTTTCTGAATAGTTTTACCGTGTATGCTGGCCCTTTTCGGGTGGGCATTGACGACCTGCTTCAACTGTGGATCTTTTTTCTGTGGATTGGAGCATTCATAGATGGCCAGGGCAGAGTAGAGTCCACTCGTTCCGGAAAGCTCATCGTTGCTCTTGTGGTTCTTGGCATTATTGCTTTCTTCCGGGGTCTGCTGGCAGGCTATGAGGCTGAGACAGTAGCAGTATTCACAAAAACTATGCTTGGATATCTGTTCTTTTTTCCGGCTGTGTGGATATTGAAAGATCGCGGGAACATGAGAATACTGGTATCAACTGTTTTCGTTGCCTCTGTTCTTGCAGCCCTCTGGGTAATTTTTAAGGGTTTTGTCGGCGGGGAAGGAGTTTACCTGCGGGCAACATCAGGTCTTCGCGTCTCATCCAGAGAGGTTAATGTGGTTGTGGTTGGTCTTTTTCTCATGGCAATGCTGTTGTGGAAAAGGAATAGATCTGTACCACTGCTTCCTGGTATTGCCACCTTGCTGGTTATGGGTGCAGCAATTCTTCTTGGCCAGTCAAGAGCGCTATGGCTTGCAGTGTCTGCAGGTGTGCTCATGGCTTTCGTTGCAGACATGAGCAGGGTTGGCAAAGGCGGTTTCAGACTGGGAAGTATGCTTTCAAGGGTTCTTCTTCTGGTGGTGTTTATCGCAGGATCAATTGCTTTTGTAGCAGCCGCAGGTCTTCTTTCTGCTGGGGATGTTGCTGCCAGAAGCGGTGGTGCAGACGGGGGGCTCGCAGGCGATGTTTCTCTGTGGGCAAGGTTTCTCTCCTGGTGGGAAATCGTTCGTACGGTTACCGCTTCTCCATTTACACTGCTTTTCGGCACAGGCTTTGGTCACAAGATCACCTATTTCAGACCTGATCTGCTTGCACGGGTCTCAATTCCTTTTGTGGATGGAAGTTTCTTTCAGCTACTGCTTAATCTAGGCCTTTCAGGATCTGTGGTGCTGGCATTATTGTACGCCGGTGGGATCGCCGGGAGTTTCCGGTTGTCAGTAAAAACGCAATCCACTGGGAATACGATACTTGCACTGTGGCTTACCGCCTCATTTACCGCACTTACAATAGCTGCTCTTAGTGGCTCTCTGTTGACTAATTACAGGTTCACATGCCTATGGGCTTTCATGTTCGCTGTGCTGGAAACTATCAGAAGAAAAACGGCGTGAACAGTTGGAAATATCTGTGAATTATGGTATGTTTCATTGATGTTTTTAACCCCCTATCTGTAGTTTGAATTCAAACATAGCAAGAGGATTGATATGAAAATTCTGGTTATCAATAGTGGAAGTTCATCAATTAAATTCCAGATTATCGATCAGGATACCGAACAAATGGTTGCGTCAGGGTTGCTTGAGCGAATAGGTATGAGCGAAGGCCGGATGAAGTATAAAAGCAACGGAAGGAAAGTTGTAGTAGACAAGCCGATCCCTGATCATGAGACCGGACTTGATATGGTTCTTTCCATCATTGTAGACCCCGAGATCGGTGCTTTAGAATCACTTGAAGAGATCGGTGCCTGCGGGCACAGAGTTGTTCACGGAGGAGAAAAGTTTACAAGTTCCGTTCTTATAGACGACGAGGTATTGCGTGGCCTTGAGGAAGTCAGTGACATGGCTCCTCTTCACAATCCCGCGAACATTATGGGAATCAAGGCTGCAATTAAGAAGCTGCCGGGTGTTCCCAATGTAGCTGTTTTTGACACAGCTTTCCACCAGACCATGCCCCAGGTTAATTACATGTACGCTCTTCCGTACAAACTTTACGAAGATTACGGTATGCGGCGTTACGGGTTTCACGGAACAAGCCATCAGTTTGTTGCCCAGCGTACTGCAGAAATTCTCGGTAAGCCTATTGAAGACTTGAATATTATCACCTGCCATCTTGGTAACGGTTGTTCCATTACTGCAGTGAAGGGTGGAAAATCCATAGATACCAGTCTTGGTTATGGAACATTCTGCGGGCTGGTAATGGGTACACGATCCGGTGATGTGGATCCTGCCATTCTTTTTGATCTCATGGAGAACAAAGGCTGGTCTCTTGAGCAGATCAAGACCATGGTCTACAAGGAGAGTGGTCTTCTTGGTCTCAGTGAGATATCCATGGACATGAGGGATATTGAAGAGAAGATGTTTGCAGGCAATGAGAGAGCAAAACTCACATTCGATATTTTTGCGGATAGAGTGAAAAAGTACATCGGTTCTTACGCTGCAACCCTTGGAACTCTTGATGCTATAGTGTTCACAGCGGGTATTGGTGAGAACGGCTGGGAACTTCGTGAGCAGATCTGTGATAATATGGATGTCTTTGGTATCAAACTTGATCTTGAAGCAAATGAAGTCAAGGGTGTAGAGCGTGTGATCTCAGCCCCTGACAGCAAAGTTACAGTACTTGTTGTTCCAACCAACGAAGAGCTCATGATAGCCAGAGAAACTGTTCGTCTGGCCACATAGTATTGTCTAAAAAACGAGGGAGGCTGACATTGTGAATCTTATTCTTATGCTCAGCCTCTCACTTTTTGCTTCTGTGCCCCAGTACAATGTTACATGCGATCCCGATCACTTTCAGATGATGATGCAGAACTGGGAAGAAGAGATAACCATCTCCTGTACTGTAGAGCACCAGGGAGTAGTTTACGAGAACTGCACCATGCGTATAAGAGGTGACAGTTCAAGAGAGTTCAGGAAAAAATCCTACAGGGTGGAATTCCCTCTTGACCAGCCCTTGGACGGCAGAACCGCCTGGAATTTCAACGCTGATTTTCTGGATCTCTCCTACACAAAGTCATGGCTGTTTTCAAGAGTCTTGTCAGATATGGGTTTTCCATGCTTCCAGGCTTCTCATGCAAATCTCTCAGTGAACGGCGACAACAGAGGCTTATTCATTCTGCTTGAGCCGGTGAACAAGGCATTTCTTGCCAGGAACAGCTTTAATATTGAAGGAAATCTGTACAAGGCTCAGGTGGATGGTTCCTGTGCCAATATCTACGATGACATTGATTCTGTCTGGTCTAAGAAAACCAATGAATCAGCAGGCATGAATGATCTGGTAGAACTGATTCAGAATACAGAATACACAACCCCGGATAACTTCCAGGAATTTATGGACTCTACATTTACCATGTACGGCTCCTACGGGTTGATCAGGTTGCTGGCCATAAATGCTGCATTTGCCAACAACAGCACTTATTACCATAACTACTATCTGTACAACGATGTGGAGGGCACAGGCGCATGGGCAATGCTTCCATGGGATGTGGACAAGATACTGTATGACAATCTGGGGATCGGCTACGGTTTGTGCACCACAAGAAACTGGTTCGATAACCCTCTGCATGCCAGAACACTGGTTGTACCGGAATTTCGGGATGCCTTTATTGATTCTGTGGAAACGATCTATGACAGCTTTCTTACAGAAGAGAAACTTCAGTTCTGGACAGATTCTCTGAAAGCAGTTCTGGAACAGTCGGTATCTCAAGACAATTATGACACTACAGATGTGGCCGGATTTCATGCAGCTTCTGATTCGCTCATCAAGCACATGATCCACAGAAGAACCGATCTTCAGTGGCAGTTTCAATACAGGTATTACCCATTCAGATCATTGCGCTCTGATACTGTTTCCACCGGCGATCTAACAATAAGATGGCATCCTACAGAAGATCCTATGGGAGCTCCGGCTGTGTATTCAGTGATCGTAAGAGACAGCCTGGGGCCAGATACGCTGGAGGTCTTCCGCATTGAGGGGCTCACTGATACAACATACACCATTTCCGGTCTTGATCCAGGTGAGTATCACTGGGTGGTGGAGGCAGATGTCCAGGTCGGGTGGCGAGTTACCGAGGCAACTCCCAGATACAATCCTTTTGTCGTTACCGAGCCCACCATACTTTCAGGTACTCTGGGAGAGAACACTGTTCTGTACTCTGCTCATTCTCCGTATATAGTTCAGGGTGAAGTAACCATACCGCATAACGGTACAATGACCATTCAACCCGGCGTTACGATACTTATGGGGGAGGATGGGGCGATAAATTGTCTCGGTGAGCTCAATTCCACCGGCAGCGAAGGTGATTCTGTTTTCTTTATGGCCGAGAACTCCGCAGTGGGATGGCGGGGTATTAGAGTACACAGTGGTTCAGTTTCAATGCAGTATACATCTGTTACCGGTTCCGAAGGATATTCCTTAACACCTGGTACAGATTTTGCGGCGCTGTCAGGTCATTCCTCCACAGTTCTGCTTGAGAATTCCTCATTCAGGAACAACTGGAGCTGTGTAAAACTCACCGGGGGAACCGCCGGTATAGAAGATTGCCGGTTCATAAACAACAGAGGTGAACTTTTCTTCATTCAGGATGGAGAGAGTGCAAGTATCACCAATTCTGATTTCATCAATCTTTATGACCCTGTGGCGTCCAGCATGGATGGCATAGAGTTTCATTTGTGTACAGGCGGGCAGTTTCTTGTCAGCGGATGTACTGTTGAAAATATAGACGGAGATTGCATAGACATGAATGCTTCTTCTGTCACCATAGAGAACACTTTTCTTTCCAGCTCTACAGACAAAGGGTTTTCCGTAGGAGCTCCCACAGGCGGCAGCGGCAGTGGTACTTTAGTTCAAATTGAGAACTGTGTGATCACCAGTTGCCCTATTGGTATCGGCGTTAAGGACGGTGCGGCAGTGGAAGGAAGCGGGATTGTCTTCTCTGAATGCGGGACTGCTGTTCATGCATATGAGAAAACCTCCGGGATGGGCGGTGGCCTTGCATACATAACCAGTTCCATCTTCACAGAGTGTCCCTTGCCGGTTCTGGTTGATATGGGAGTTGTTTCAACAACATGGTCTATTTCGGATACAGAAGAACTATCGGGAGAAGGCAACCTTCATGATGATCCTGTACTCACGGAAGATTTCTTTCCACTCTGGAACTCTCCGTGCATCAACTCAGGTGATCCTGACCTGCTTGATCCGGACAACAGCAGGCGTGACATGGGAGCATATTTCTATCCCACATTTTTCAGTGGACTTGTTGTGAATGAGATCATGGCATTAAATACAGTTACAATTTCTGATGACTGGGGAAGAACTTCAGACTGGATCGAAGTATACAACGGCACTGGATATGCTATTGATGCAGGAGTGCTTGTGTTCTTTGAATCAGATTCATCTGCTGCTGTGGAGTGGTCTGTTCCCAGAGGTACCATGATTCCTTCCGGAGGGTTTATTCTTCTCTGGGCTGACGGAGATACTTGGAAGGGCGGTACACACCTGCCTTTCAGGTTGTCCGGTGGAGGAGACAGTTTTAAGCTGGGTAGAATTGTACCGGGGAATGGTGATACTTCCACCATTTCAACCCTGGAACAGGTTCAGTTTGACAATCAGATGCCGGATGTTTCATTTGGCAGATTCCCGGATGGTGGAGAGTGGCGCATTCTGGAAACTGCAACTCCCGGATACAGCAATGGTACTCTTTACAGTGTTCCAACACTGCTGGGCTGGCCTGGACCCAACCCGTGTACCACAGGTCAGATCACCATGGACATTACCGTTGCCGGTGGAGAAACAGATGTATTTGTTTACGATATGGCAGGCAGAAAGATTGCCACTATCGTTGATGGATATCTTTCCCCGGGTACTCATTCCTTGCACTGGAATACGGCAACACGCCCAACCGGTATTTACCTGATATTTGCCAGATGTGCCGGTCAGACCCCTGCCACTGCAAAGGTAACTGTTCTTAGATAGGTCATCGTACTATGGCGAATGCGATGTAAGCAATGTAGGCAATTAGCAGAAACGCACCGAGCAGTCTGCTTTTTTTTATAGAGTCCGTAGTTTTGCCTTTACGCATAAGCATAAAGAAAAGCATAACTGTAATTCCCATGGTAATAAACAGATCAGGCAGCACCAGTTCATTGAAATTAGAAAATTCCATTGGTTTGATCGCAGCGGTTGTACCCAGAACGAACAGAATATTGAAGAGGTTGCTTCCCAGGATGTTACCCAGTGCCATATCCCAGTGGTTCTTGCGCACTGCCATTATAGAAACCACAATTTCAGGCAGTGATGTTCCCAGTGCAACAATAGTTACACTGATAAGAGTTTGCGAGACTCCCCAGGAGCCTGCGATAATAACAGCGTGGTCAACCACAAAGCTTCCACCGAAAATAACCCCGGCAATACCACCGAGAGTCATCAGTATCGACTTGACATATTCAACAGAACGATTCTTGACAGGATCAATATCTTCCTGCTGCTTGTTCTTTTTGTCTGACCGGCTCATTCTGAAAAGGTGAAAGAGATACGCGGCGAAGAAGAACAGAAGAACCCAGCCTGCAGTCCGGTTCAGCCCATTGCTTCCTTCTCTGAAAATCTGGGTAATAGAGAGAACAAGAAGAAGGATGGTTGCTGCAAAACCGAATGCCACTTCCTTCCACAGTTTTCTGTGGTTTCCTTTTATGCCGAACAGCAGAAGAGCAAGGCCAATTGCAAGGCCGATGTTAGCAATGTTGCTTCCAAGAACATTTCCTATTGAGATCGCAGAGTTACCAGTGAGCGCAGCTTTTATGGAAACTGCTGCCTCAGGGGCGCTTGTTCCAAACGCCGCAATTCCCAGACCTATAAGAAGCGGTGATACACCCAGAAGAGCTGAAAGGCGGCTTCCACCCTTGATAAGATAGTCTCCACCAAGTACAAGAAGAACGAAGCCAATTACTAGAAGCACATAACTATTCTCCACAAGACTGAGAAGCATATTTTTTACAACCTGACTGTATTAAACACTAAAGATTTAGAAAAGGTCTTCAAGCAGAAAACTACCACATTTTTATCAGAATGCAACACTTCAGACTCACTTCATTCTTTTTTGACTGAAGGTTTAGAGAGATGAAATCATCTAATCGGTTTTATGGAGCTTGCTAAGATCAATTATATCTTTCGTGAACCTGGGTTCGCTGTATTTCATAACAGCATATCCACCCACAATCAGATATTTAACTCTGTATTTTTCGAAAAGCCTCAACATTTCTTTGAAGTCGGAGCTCAGAAGCATCTTTACCTCTTATTAAATAGTAATCCTGCAGCATTTCCCATGCTGCCTCAAAAATAGCTTCGATACCTGCATTCTGCCAGAACTCTATATCGAAAGACTTGTCTGGGTTTGATATGCTTTGATACTTTTCCACAATCTGTTCCAAATTCGTCCCTTGCCTGATTGTTGCTCCACAATACTTTATACTTCATTCCCATGCCCTGTCAAGCTCCACTGGACTGCTCGTCTTATGGGAATCAGCCTTGCAGTTTGCTCATCTTGCGCAGAGACCCACCGTTGTATACACTTGTGTAGCCTTCTTTGATCAGAAATCTTTTTGCACTGGCTGATCTTGCTCCGCTGTCACAGTAGAGAATCACATGTCACAGTAGAGAATCACAGGAGTGTCTTTTTGAAGTCCTTGTTTTCTGGCACCAGTCAGAATTTCTGCAAGGGGAATGTTGATGGAGCTCTTTATGTGACCATTCCTGTATTCAGGCTGTGATCGTACATCAATGACTTTTCCACCGTTTGCAAGAAGCTCTTTTGCCTGAACTCCGCTGATGTTGGATCTAGTACCCTGTCAAGGAACAACTGTAGCATTCTGCTCGCTCTTTCAAGCCCCAGCGGCGTTACTGGTTCAATTACATAGCGGTGCTATGCGCATAAACCAGTGCCTTGCTGGGACTCAAAATAGCAACGCATTATACCGACACAAATTCCATGACAAGGTACTTGAGGTGATAAGCTTGAAAAGAATAAGAACAACTGGAATTATGATCAGCAGGGTATTCATCTGTTTCTCTCCGTTCAGTTTTTATTTGAAGCCGGTACTATACAAAAAGGAGCCTGCCTGTTGGCAGACCCTTCTGCAACCGGAGCACCGGCAAGGCCAGGACGGCTCATTACACGGTAGGCTTCCTCCATGGCAAAATTCCCCAGCAGAAAGAATGCATGTCTGGATTCAATAGCAACCCAGTTGGGATTTCCCCTTCCTGCATTGAGCATCAGTTTTTCGGATTTTTTCTCGGCCATTGCAATGAGTTTGTCTTTAAGTAAGAGCGGACTCAGCTTTTCTCTTCGGTGGCTCTGTTCATCACTTGCCTCCTTGTTCATGCAGCAATTTCCTGGGAGCGTGACCGAGTAAGCAACATTGCCTGCAACCAGGGTGCTCCCCGGCGAAAGCACGGGAATACCACATCGGCATTAGCAACCACACGAACGGCTACAATACACGCCGATTATCGTCAAATAGCGCTGCTATTCCGTGCTACCGCTCGGGACGCCCTTAGTTACTGACTCCGTTGCTCTCTTCTCTAATCAGCATGCATTCTGTGCTGTCGCAAGGACGCACCCCGGTATTTTCTCCATTGCTCTCTATCTCGCCCGTGAGGCGCTACTGCACAATGCCTATTGTCAGTAACGCTCCTGATGTATCATTGCTCTTCCAGACGCGTAAAACAAGAACCAGTCATACTCTGGTGTTAGATGACACATGTCATTGTCTGACGTAAATTAATGCTCAATATCCCATTAGGCAGGACTAATTCTTACATGTTTGTCTGTTGACATTTCTAACGGTTTCAACTAGTGTAAAATCAGGTGCAATATTGAGGGGGTGGGGAATCCAAGTATGCTGATCGCTTCAAACAATAGCTATTCAATAAGTGTTGATGTAGAGATCAATCGTCTCTATATCACTCTCAAGGGTTTCTGGATTGATCCATCTCAGACGCCGGACTATGCGAAACACATAAAACTGGCTACTGAATATCTGAATTCCCCATTTACTGCTCTGGTGGATGTGAGAGAGATGCGTACTCCCGGCCATCTGGTTAAGGATATGCATGTTGAAGCGCAGAGGGCGACAATTGCAGCAGGTCTTGTGAAAACCGCAGAAGTATTCCCTGAAGGAATTTCAAAGGAACTTGAGCTTGAAAGCTACTCACTGGTTTCCAGTCTTGTGAGACAAGGTTTCAAATCGATGGAAAAAGCCGAAGAGTGGCTTAATCGACCTCTTTAAAAAACAGCTTGCAGAAGCACATGCCGTGGGCATAGACTTCATCTCTGATCTCCGGACAGGGGCAAAGGACATCCTTTTCCGTATTCAGAGGATGGCTCTGTTTACAGGGGCAGAAGTAGTCGCCTTCAGCAATGAGGTTCATGGTCATAAGACCAACAACTTTCTGCATTCTTGCCAGGTCGGGATTGAGGATGTATCCGGCCTTATCAGCAATTTCACATGTGCGAGTCAGTGTTTCATTGTACAGATCAGTTCCAACAGTGGAGTCCCAGGGATTAGTCATTGAATATCCTTTAATATTAAGAGACAGGTGTGTTCGGTTTCTGCCTGATTCGTCTTGTCTCCATGGCTGTGATCTCTTCAAGCATTTTTCTGTTGGCTGAAGAAATATCTGCGATTGACGCGAAGAGGACCAGAAGAATACCGAAGGTAATCAGGAATAAGCCTCCAATTCCGAAGGCGGTGAATGGAGAAATTCTTCCAGTT
Organism: Candidatus Sabulitectum sp.; assembly: GCA_023145935.1. Next base: position 12,871 of record JAGLDB010000031.1, read on the forward strand.
ATGACCCACCAGGTAAGGGTAAGTACATCAAGAAGAGTGCCCATGCTTATGAGTAAGAATGCCGGTGTTCCGTAGAAGCGCCAGGGAGAATGGCCGTGAGCCACTGAATACATAGCTTCCACAGACAGGTGGGCGTAACGCCAGAGATTTGAAGCAATTCTGGATTCTCCGTGTTCTCTCTCACCCCTGATCTTCGTGGGTATTTCTTTTATTCTGAGACCCTTCCTCGCAATATCAATGAGCACTTCCTGGGTGTATGTGAATCTGCTGAAACAAGCTACCCTGTCCAGAGCCTTTGGGCCGTAAACCCGAAAACCGCAAGTTGCGTCATAGATCTGTGTATTTGCAAGATTACTCACCAGTTTTGCAACTCTTGCATTTCCCCATTTCTTTAAGGCAGGCATATCAGGGATCAGCGATGGATCCATGAATCTGCTGGCAGTGGAAAAATCTGTTTCATCTGCAATCACTGGTCTTGTAAGGGCAGGAAGATCCTCCGGATTGAATTGACCATCTGCGTCCATAGTGGCCATAAAGTGAAAACCATTTTCTCTTGCATATGACAGCATAGTTCGAAATGCCGTGCCGAGACCCATATTTCTGCCGTGAGAAATTACGAATGCTCCAGCCTCTCTGGCCTTTGATACTGTAGAATCAGTGGAACCATCGTCCACAACCAGGACTTCTACTTCAGTATCATGTAATTGTTGTGGAATGGCGGAAATCACCTGCTTTATAGTGATCTCTTCATTCAGTGCGGGAATGGCTACCAGTGTCTTCATGACTGTAGTATATAAAGACAAATATTCCTCGCAAGTGTGCGTTTCAAAAAGCACAGGCTTTTTGGAATCGATTCTTGTTCTATCTGGAGGTTTTGAATGTATATTGCAGTCTTTCTTCTTGCGCTTACCCAGCTTCAGCTGCCTGCTCAATTTGATCTGAGAGATTACGGTGGCGAGAATTATGTTACATCAGTAAAGAGCCAGCAGGGTGGAACATGCTGGACCCATGCAACCATGGCAGCCATGGAGTCAAACCTTATTATGACAGATGTATGGGTAAACAATGGTGAGGTGGGTGAACCGGCACTGGCAGAGTATCATCTCGACTGGTGGAACGGTTTTAACGAATGGTACAACTCTGATATCGACCCTCCCACCGGCGGCGGCTTAACTGTTCACATGGGTGGCGATTATCTGGTTTCCACAGCTTATTTGTCCCGAGGAGATGGAGCTGTTCGAGATATAGATGGCCAGTCTTACAATCAGGCGCCTGGCTTGACCTCTCCTGATTATCACTACTACTACCCTGCAGATGTGGAATGGCAT
>JAGLDB010000310.1 GCA_023145935.1 Candidatus Sabulitectum sp.
TAAGAATTATTCCGGATACACCACTCAGCGTAGGGCTCAAATTTTCCAACGGTCTTGGAATGAATGATCCTGTTTGCTTTGACTTTCTTGAACCGGTATTTCAGGATTCTGTTTTGAGCCTTCAACTGTCGCCATGGGAAGTATTTGGGCGGTGGCGTGGATTTGATTCCGGAGGGCGGTTGACCGAAACGGTATTGGGGGAAGACAGCCTGAACAGAACCAGTTACTACTGCTCTATCGCAAGGCTTGAAGAACTGCCACCTGTGATCCGCATTGATTTTGTGCTCATGGACGGTTGCTGGCTGATCGAGAGGGTGGAGAGTGAGCTTCCAAGAGATGTTCTTGATTCTCTAAGTGTGCAGACTCAGGCATCCATGGTGCTTCAGGATCCGGTGATAAGGCGTGAAATGCGCATAGCCAGAATGCTGCTGGATGATTGTGAAATGGACCATGCGACCAACTGGGCATCGTGGAATGCCGCAGAGGAGAACGGGTCGGAATTCTCAGACTACATAATGGAGCTTTCTCAGGAGAGTTATACGATTCTTGCATTGAGCAATGTAAGAATTGCTGCCAAACTTCAGATAATTCAGGACAGAGCTACATTCCAGCTTACAGATGTTCCTGTTGAACTGAGAGAGCTTGTTGCAGCATGGCGTGAGTTTGCTTACCTTAGAAAAGCTGTTTTAAGAGCAACCCACGAAGCAATGCAGAATCTCCGTCAGACAGGAACATGGATGGGGCCTGATGTAGAAGAGGAAACTGCAAGAATTGCTTTTCTTGAAAGTGTTTTTTACACAGTCAACGAGCTTGTGGAACAGAACGATACTCTTTCAAGGGTTTATCCTGTTCTGCTCACCTGTGGAAACAGTGAGCCTCTTGAGCATCTGCTGGTGCATCTTGATCCTCATCAGCTGGAGCAGAAAACTGAAAATGAGATTGGTGTTCCCATCTGGAGAGCTCTTGGTGTTGATATGAATGGGGATGTTGATCCGGAACGGGTTCTTTACTGGGCAGGAGATATATATCTTTTTCTTGGAACACCAACAGGTTACTCCCTTGTCTGGAGGAGCTGGAAAGACTACAACAGTGATTTTCATGGTCAGTTCGGTACGCAGACATCGCCGCTTGGCAACCGCAGCGTTGTGCTTGTTGGCAACACCGGGATCTTCGAATATGAGCTGTCACTGGATCAAAACAATAAGCCGGTGATGGAAAGAACTTCTATCTCGGCGGATACTACGATCACTTTTGATGATGAGTTGATCGAGAGCCCATTACTTCGCAGAGATAACTCATAATGAAAAGAACGATCAACGGAATAGTTTACTGGTTATTTATTGTTTTTGTGGTAGGGGCTTCTTTTGGCGCAGGTTTTCTATACAGGGTCTGGAACGACAGCGCCGTTGCTTTCCGCCAGGCCAGAGGCAATCTGCTTGTTGCCGGCCTTCGCGGCAGCGAGCCGGTGAGCGCCACCAGAATATATGACAGGTACGGGGACCAGCTGGCCACAGCCTTTGTTGAAAACCGGTATCCCGTCACTCTTGATCAGATCAGCCCCTGGGTTGTCAGAGGTTTTGTGGCAACCGAAGACAGAAACTTCTACACCCATGGAGGAGTCGATCTTCAGGGTATCAGCAGATCCATGCTTCACAACATAAGAACAGGTGACAGACATGGTGGCAGTACCATTACTCAACAGTTGTCCAGGGGGCTGTTCCTTGTACAGGATCAGACTTTTCAAAGGAAGCTTCAGGAAGCTTTCATTGCCATGGAGATCGAGAGACAGTTCAGTAAAGATGAGATAATGGAAATGTATCTTAACCAGATATATTTTGGTTCAGGTGCTCATGGAATTGAGGCTGCGGCAAGAACATATTTCGGTGGGATAACAGCTGTGGAATTGACTCTTTCCCAGTCAGCCATGCTTGTGAGAATGGTGAAGAATCCCAGTGGATTCAATCCGCTCAGAAACCCTGACAGATGTCTTGCTCAGAGAAATCTTGCTCTTTTCATGATGGCTGATTTTGGCGTGATAACCTCTGAGCAGAAGGAGGAAACATCTGCTCTTCCACTGGGAGTTGATGTTCACAGATATGAGCTGGAACAGGACTGGGATTATTTCACAGAATATGTAAGACAGTACCTAGTCGCAAGGTATGGATGGTCAGCTGTTTACGAGCAGGGGCTTGAGGTTTACACCACACTGGACCCATTCATGCAGGAGAGTGCC
>JAGLDB010000311.1 GCA_023145935.1 Candidatus Sabulitectum sp.
TAAATCTCTGGTGCCCCTGTGGATTGGGGGTGATGTTCGGAAAAACAAACTTGCCCAGCATCTCACTGTCCGGGGTGTATCTCTGTCCGAAGAAGCGGAAACCAGTAGTTTTTGACAGCAATGTCTGCAGCTCAGCAGGGGAGAACTCTCCGGAAGCGTCAGGCATTACAACGGAAGCTCCTGTGCCGCTGTAAATTGCAGGCCCTGCAAAATTCTCAGCTACAAACAACTTGAAATCCTGATAAAAGTCCTGCTGATAGAGCATTTCTGAATTGAAAGTCTCTCCTGAGACACCTTCTGCGGCAGCCTGGTACTGGGAAGCGGAAAGATCATCAGCAAAACCTGCGAAAAATGCGGTGATCTCGTAGATCCTCTGCCATTTGTACTTAAGTGGAACACCGTTGGATTCAATGGTATTCAGATCAGAAACAATAAGAAGAGCAGCTTGTGTCATTTCCTCGGCAGTTTCCTCTGAAACCAGGTATTTTTCATCAGGGCCGTATGGATCACCTCCCGTAAGAAGGAAAGTGATCCTGCCCATGTACATCATGGCCATGAAGTAATTCTCCAGCTCGGAACTGGCTGTGTAGTGACCTCGGGGTACATACTGGGAATAGTCTTCTTTGTATCCGAATACAGGGCTGTAGTCAAATCCTCCATGAGCCCTCATCAGTGAGATCTCAGAGCTAACTCTTTCTGCGATGGAACTGTGCGGGGAGAATTCATCATCCAGAAACACCAGTGGAACAGCAAAGAATGCTGCGTTAAGTTCGTTGTTCCGGTTCAAATTGCTTTGATACAATTCCCGGCAGATAACAAGCAGATCAGGGGAAAGGTTGTCAGTTTCAACCTGTTGCAGGATCTGATCAAAGAATATGTGCAGCATGTGCAGTGGAATACCACTTGAAACAAAGATCGGCTGATCTCTTCGGTCAAGGCTTTCAAAGGCCCTGACAGGATCGTCCGTAGGGTTGCCCATGGGAACTACTGCAAATCCACTCTCCACAAGAATGTCAGGTGCATTAGTCAGTCCTGCAAGAAGAATAACTGGCAGAAGGTTGATTACTTCTTCTGTTGCCAGTGGCAGACTCAGTGCTTCCATTCCCGGAGTTGAAGTGTATTCAACCGGTGTGTAAAATCTTAAAAAGGACTCTTCCATTGCTTCCTCAACCGGAAATGATAAATCCTCCAACGGGACTTCTGCTGCACAACTGGCAGAGAGCAGAATGCAATGTGAAATTAGAATAATCCTGTTCATTTTGTTCCTTCCTGTTCGTATCAATTTTGCAAACTAACAAAAATGATACACCTTCGCCAATGATGTATTCCCCTTTTACTCAAAAAGGTGTATTTTGCAGTACCGAAAAGTATAGTACATGTAAACTGACGGAGGAATTCATGCTGGAGAAACTGCTTGCCGAGATACGGGAATTCAATGATGAAAGAGACTGGGCAAAATTTCACTCGCCAAAGAATCTGGCCACATCTGTTCTGATCGAGGCGGCAGAGCTTGCTGAGATCTTCCAGTGGCTCACTGAAGAGGAAAGCCAGACTCTGGAAGACAGGGCAATGATCAATGCTGAAGAAGAAATTGCAGATGTTTTTATCTACCTTCTGAATCTGGCGGACAAACTTGGAATTGATCCTGTTGAAGCCTCCCACAGGAAAATACTTAAGAATGGGAAGAAGTATCCTGTAAACAGTTCTCGCGGGAACAGGTTAAAATACACAGAATTCAAAGGTATCAATTAAGTACTCTTGCTTCTTTAAGGTACAGAAAGATCCCGGTTGTCCGGGATCTTTCTGTAAACAAGAACTTCTTCCTAGAAAGTAGCCTTTATGTTTGCCCATGTGGTTCCAGTAAGATAGGAGGCGTTCATATCTATCTTGTATATCTCATCCGTAATCATATTGCTCACCCAGAGATATCCTTCGCCGTCAAAAGTCATCCCGTGAGCCGCAGGAAGAACTGAAGAACTTATAGATTCAACAAGAACTCCGTTTGCGTCGTATGCTCTCACAGGGAATGAAGAATCGTTGCAGGCATACCACCATTTATTGTCATAGAACGCAATATCATAGAAATCGATTCCAAGCTCGACCATGAACTCGGGGCCAGCCTGAAGAACTCCTCCAAAAGTGTATTTCTCCAGGCACTCTTTCATTGTCTGCGCATCAACACCTGCACCGTAAATTCGTGTGGGGCCAGCGGCAAGACCGGTTACCTCCCGGT
>JAGLDB010000312.1 GCA_023145935.1 Candidatus Sabulitectum sp.
TGTTGATGAAGAGCCTTGTGGAAAAGGATTTGAAGGTCAGGTACAAAAGAAGTTTCCTGGGTTTTCTCTGGTTCCTGCTTAAACCTCTTTTCAGCATGGTTGTCTACACCGTTGTTTTTACCCGGATACTTCGGTTTGGCGGGGCAATAGAACACTTTTCGCTTTTTCTTCTTACAGGTCTTCTGCCATGGAATTTCTTTGCGGCTTCGCTTTCGGCCTCAACAAAGACCCTTCTTGATAATCAGAAGCTGATCCGATCAATTTACTTTCCCAGGGTTGCACTGCCTGTTTCATCAGTGATAGCAAATGCAGTTCATATGCTTATGGCACTGGGAGTGCTGGAAGTTCTTCTTATTGCTTTCGGGCACACCCCGAATCTGTCTCTTATTACCCTTCCGGTTGCAGTTATTCTTCTGGCCGCCATGACTGCTGGTTTCAGTATGATGATATCAGTGGGCAATGTGTACTACCGGGATGTATCACAGTTTCTTGAGGTTATCCTCCTCGCCTGGTTTTACGCAAGTCCGATCATTTATCCTCTGGGTATGGGGATCATACCTGCCGGAATGGAAGTCTTTATCAGATTCAATCCGGTTGCAGGCGCCATGGAGATATTCCATTCTACAATGTACTACGGAATCTGGCCGGAGTTATGGGCATGGATATCACTGGCAGCCTGGACTGTTGTGACCCTTGCAGCAGGACTTCTGATCTTCAAGCGCATGGAACCCTCTGTTGTGAAGGAGCTGTAGCATGCAGAAAGGTCTGATCCAGTTCTCTGATGTCTGCCTTGACTACAGGCTCTACCGAGACAGGTCTGTAAGCATCCTGGAAACATTCATGAATGTTTTCGGGCGGAAGACAAGTCGCGACTGGTTCAGGGCCCTTGATCACGCTTCTTTTCAAATATCTCCCGGAGAATCTGTGGCTCTGGTGGGCTCCAACGGTGCAGGTAAATCAACCACGCTTAAACTCCTGGCTGGAATTTACAGCCCTACCTCCGGCAAAGTTGGGACCTCGGGAAGAATTGCCTCGCTGCTTGACCTTGGTGTTGGTTTTCATCCTGAGCTTACCGGCTCTGAGAATGTTTTTCTTAATGGAGCTCTTCTTGGTTTTGATCAGAAAGAAATGCGTGACCTTCTTCCAGGTATTGCGGAATTCGCAATGCTTGAACGGTTCATGGATACACCTGTAAAGTATTACTCTTCAGGGATGTTCATGCGACTGGGCTTTGCACTGGCAACCAGTGTTGACCCGGACATACTTCTTATCGATGAGGTTCTTGCAGTGGGTGATGCTTCCTTCCAGGCAAAATGCTACGACAAGATATTCGGTTTCCGTGAAGCCGGAAAAACAATTGTGTTCGTGAGTCATGACCCGGAAGCCGTACGCAGACTGTGTACCAGGGCCATCTGGCTTGACTCCGGCAGGGCCAGAATGGACGGTCCTGTTGATGATGTTCTTGGAGCCTACCTCGATGCCAATGCAGGAAGACTTCAGAATACAGCTGCCTCAGCCGCCCCCCGCGAATGGGGTAATCGTGAGGTGTTTTTCAGCAGAGTAACTCTTACAGACGGCCATGGAATACCAACCAGATCTTTCAGGCAGGGAGACACTCTGAAGGTAAACACCCTGATTGAAACAAGAGAGAGCAGAGAGGTAAAGAACATTATTCTTGGTTTCTCCATTCACCGGCCGGACGGGGAAACAATTCTTGCCTCCAATAATCTAGAGAACGGAGAACCGCTTCTTACCATTTCAGGCTCAGGGGAAGCTTTGATTTCCATTACCCCTGAAATAGTTGAGCCTGGTAACTACCTTCTTTCAATATCTCTCACCGGAAACAGCACAGACTACCACTGGCAGGACCACTTCTATCCCATATCTCTGCTTGGTGCAAAGCAAACACCGCCACTCAGAATAAACAGTCTCAGTATGATTGGTACCGATATCAGATAGTTCCTGCTGCTGTAGAAACTCAAGTAGAATACAACCTGGTAAATGGTTGATTTTGCTTCTTGTGTCTGGCAGGCAGATCAATTGCTATATTCAAGCGAACAGAAAAAAAGGAGATACTAATGGCTAAAGGTAAAAACGCTCAAAAGAATGTTAAGACAAAGCCGGAAAAAACGCTGAAAGAGAAACGCGCTGAAAAAAAGGCAAAGAAGGCTAAAGGTTAGCCAATAGCGGTGATCCGGTATTGATCACAATAAGGAAAC
>JAGLDB010000313.1 GCA_023145935.1 Candidatus Sabulitectum sp.
GGCTACGGTGTGGAGATACTTGATACACGGAAAACTACTCCGGGCATGAGGGCTCTTGAAAAGTATGCCGTTCGTATGGGCGGTGGGGTAAACCACCGTTTCTCTCTGGCGGATATGGCAATGCTCAAGGATAACCACATAGCTGCTGTTGGCGGGGTTAACAATCTTGCGCCAGTGGTGGGCAGGTTGAGGGATTCGGGTGTTCCAGTGGAGATAGAGGTGGATTCCCTGGAGCAGCTCAAAACCGTTGTTCCTCTTTTGCCTGACAGGATACTCCTTGATAACATGTCTTTTGAACAACTTCGAGAGGCTGTCTTATTTGCCAGTGGTTCAGGTGTTTACCTTGAAGCTTCCGGGGGGATTACCCTTGAAACAGTTAGAGCTGTTGCTGAAACAGGAGTTGATGGTATCTCGGTAGGTATGCTTACTCATTCGGTTAAGTCTTCAGATATTGGTCTTGACTGGCACTATAAGTTTCGTAAGGAGTCTCTATGAAAAGGCTTGCAATTGATGTCGGGAACACAAAAACAGCGCTGGCTATTTTTGAAGGAGACCATCTCTCAGGACAGTGGAGGATAAGAACCCAGCGGTGGACTGCTGACGAACTTCGCGTTCTTGTGGAAGCGCTGTTGACCGGTGAAGGATTCTCTGCACCGGATGATGTTGCATTCGCATGTGTTGTTCCACAGGTGCGCCATACTGTTATCAACATGTGTGAGAAATGGTTGAAACTTCTTCCGGTAGATGTATCCTGTTCAACGGCTGGTATTGAAACCTTCTACAGGTATCCCCATGAAATAGGTCCTGACAGGCTTGCCAATGCAGTAGCTGCTGTAATGTCCGGGAAGCTCCCGGCAATTGTAGCGGATTTCGGTACAGCCACCACTTATGATGTTATCGATTCCCAGGGAAGATATCTTGGCGGAGCTATAAGTCCGGGAGTTGGAACCTCCGCCGGTGAGCTGTTTAAAAAAGCGGAGAGACTTAATCCCATTGATCTTGTGTTTCCAGCCCGCGCAGTGGGAAGAACCACAGCTGATGCGATCAGATCAGGTGTTCTTTTCAGTGCAGTTGGAGCAGCTGATCACATAATTGATCTTATATCCTCAGAACTGGATTCTATTCCGGAACTATGGGCTACCGGTGGATGGGGAAGAGCCCTGGGGAGCAAGTGCAGACATGATTTCAAAATCTGCCCGGAACTTACATTACTGGGCATCAACGAGATCGGAAGAAAAAACAGAGAGGAAGTCTACTGATGGCGGAGATACTTCTGGGTGTTACCGGTGGTGCTGCCGCTTTCAAGGCGGTCAGTCTGGCATCACTGCTGAGAAAGTCAGGGCATTCAGTAAACTGTATTTTAACGAAGGCTGCCTGTGAATTTATCACCCCGACTCAACTCTCTGCGGTGTCAGGAAAGCCGTGTTTTGTCGATTTATTTCCTTCCCGGCCCTCTCTTTCTATCCCTCATATTTCCCTTACAGACAATGCGGATATTATGATAATTGCCCCTGCTACAGCGCACTTCATTGCAAGAGCAGCCCATGGTCTTGCAGATGATCTGCTTACTTCTGCTTTTCTTGCCTGCAGTGCACCTGTGCTGATTGCTCCGGCCATGAATACAAGAATGTGGAGTAATCCTGCTGTAAAGGCCAATGTGGAGATCCTGATTTCCAGAGGAATCAGATTTGCCGGACCGGTCTCAGGCACACTTGCCTGTGGAACCACTGGTTCAGGTCGCTTCATGGAGCCAGTGGATATTGCTTCAATATGCCATGAAATGCTTGAGAGTCGAGGTGTTCAGTGAAACTGATTCCTACCCTTGAATGGCGGGAGGATCACCTTCTTCTGCTTGATCAGAGGCTTTTGCCTGTGGAAGAGATCTACATGAAGTGCAGGTCCACTGAAGAGCTTGCTGAGGCAATTAGAACTCTTGCAGTAAGAGGAGCGCCTGCAATCGGCATAGCGGCAGCCTACGGTGCTGTTATTGCTGCTGTTGAAACCCCTGAATCATCCAGCTTTCAGCAGGATTGCAGTGGTCTGCTTGATGTTCTGGCTGCAACAAGACCAACTGCTGTTAATTTGTTTCACTGCCTCGATATACAGAGAAAGATCCTGCTATCGTCAACATCCAGGACTGTTGCAATAGAAAGGCTGTTACTAAGTGCTGCTAAACTTCGGGAAGAGGATCTTAACGCCAGCAGAGCCATGGG
>JAGLDB010000314.1 GCA_023145935.1 Candidatus Sabulitectum sp.
CCGTTCTTCCATATGAAGAATGCTGCCAGGGCTGCAAGCAGGAAAAGGGCAATCCTTGAGATCAGGGCGAGTTTACTGCCTTTCACAAAAGCCCCTTTTCTTTGTACCAGTTCACAGCGTCAATGGCAGTAAGAGCGAAGGAGCGTTTTGCTGTGAAACCTTTCTTTCCTGCTTTGGCCGTATTACAGAATCTGTCCATTCCGAAGAGAGTGTATCTGCTTCTGGAAAGAGCCTTCGGGCAGAGTGGACCCCAGGTAAGTGCGGTTCTGAAAACAAATCGCGGAATGGGAAGGAATTTTACGGATTTACCCATTGCAACTGAAATGTGTTGCGCAAGCTCTCTTATGGACAGTATCTGCGGGCCTCCGATATTGTAGATTCCTTTCGAGAGTATCCCTCCTGGAAAGCTGTTAAGCACTGCATCTGCAACATCCCGCACATCAGTGGGCCTCGTTCTTGCTGATCCGGACCCTACAAGCGGGAACCACCCCTTGTGTACCTGCTGGAAAAGAGGAAATTTATGCATGTCTCCAGGGCCGAACACAAAATCCGGTCTAAGAATCGTCACTCCTGGAGAGTTGGATATTAAATGTTTTTCAGCTTCCACTTTGGTGGATTCGTAATCCCCCATTGGGTCGTAATTTGAGTTTTCCTCTGCATTGGCGGAAAGACCGGTTACCCCTGGGGTACTCAGGTGTATCAGCGGGATTCCAGCTTCCCGGCACTGACTGCACAGGGTGGTCGGAAGAAGTACATTGGCGGCTTTCAGCTCTTTAACAGTTGCACCCTGACCCCCGAGCCTTCCAGCGCTGTTTATCACAATATCAATTTCTGCCGGAAGCTTTGTGAAGGGTCCATTCCGGGAGAAGCTGTGGGAAACAACATGGTGGCCAGCATTTTCCACTGCCTGTTTGATATACCCACCAATGAAGCCTGATGCGCCTGTGAGAAATACATTCAAGAGATCGCCTCCAGAAGTTTTTTAGTATAGGATGCCCATGAGAATTCGGAAGCTTTAGAGGCTATTCTCTCAGAGGTAATTTCTTTTCCAGTAAGTGCAGAACATTTCAGTATTGCTTCAGCAAGACTCTCCGGTGTTGCCTGCGCTGCTGTTGTGCCTGTTTTGCCCGGATCAACTGTCTCGGCGAGTCCACCCTTGGCTGTTACCACCATTGGTTTCCTGAAGGCAAGTGCTATCTGGGCAATACCGCTCTGGGATGCTCTTCTATAGGGAAGAACAACTATGTCTGCTGCATTGAACCACGTACCCACATTGCTTTCAGGTATGAAGGAGTTCTCCCAGAGAAGTCTCGAAGATTCGAAATGTCGATCCGTGTAGTTTTCTCCAGCGGCAATAATACGGTATTCTTCCGGAAGAAGATCACATGCTTCAATCAGAATATCCAGCCCTTTGTATTCCCTTACAAGCCCGAAGAAAAGAAGGGCTTTCTCTTCGGGTTTCAACCCCAGTTTCTTTCTTGCTTCCGCCCTTGATAGACCTGTTGACAGGTACTGGTCATAGATCGGATGAAAAAGTCGTAGAGACTCTGTGCCGGTTAATGCTGCTTCCATTTCAGCCTGTTCCGAATGAACCACAAGCAGATCCTGCTGGTTGAAGAAATGTTGTGAAAAGGCCTTAGCAAAAGGAAAAGACTCATGAGGTTTGATGTTGTGGCATATGGCAACGGATCTGATACCTCCAGGATTTACTGCGGTAAGGCACGGAGCGAAGAACGGGTGCCACCACTGAGAGATAATGAGATCAGGCTTCAAGCTGGCGATGATCTGTCTTGTTTTTTTCCAGGAGAAGGGTTTGTAAGAATGAAGAATACCTTCAGATCTGCTGTATCCCTTTTCGTACTGTGTTTTGCCTGGAAAAAGGAAATCAGGATAAAGGTGTGAGTAGTTTATACAGGTCACACTGCAGTTCTCTTTTTCCAGGGCAGAGAAAAGCATTTTCCCGAATTGTGCTATTCCTCCCCGGTAAGGGGGAAGAGGGCTTACCAGAGCAACTTTCATTTTGTCTGAGATGTTATTGTGTATGGTTTGCGCGGGTTGAAACGAAGGATCATTTCACCAAGCAGCCCCATGGAGATGAATTGAAATCCAGCAAGCATAAGAAATACACCCATGAGAAGAAGTGGTCTTCTGCCTATGGATTCGCCTCCGATCCAGAGGATCGACAGGTATATGTTAAT
>JAGLDB010000315.1 GCA_023145935.1 Candidatus Sabulitectum sp.
GCCAGAGGAGGATAAACTACAGGATCCGCAAAAAGCAGATACTCCCCGGTTGGCGCAGTCCAGACCCATGGAAGCCGTGGTGCATGCAGAACATCCAGCAACTCTTCAGGCGGAGACTGCCATTGGGTAGTCAGCTCTATGCTTTCCAAGGCAACTGCACCGGGTACAAAAATAAAAAAGGCTGAAACAGCTGCCAGAAAAGCAGGCAATGTCACATGATCAGTATTCACTCGTGCCTCCCATTATTCCAGTGGTAGTTTGATACTGTGCATCTCGAGTGAACATACAACATTGACAGCCGATTTGTCTTAAAGTCTGGTTGCTTGAAACAGTAGTCAATTTTGTCAAACTGGGTGTAAATCACGCTTACACCCACAAAACGCTACAATATTGCTGTCAGAAGCTTCCTTCAGTTTAAAATATCTTTCATATTGTCAGGGGAAGGAACTTTTCCAGCAACTCTCACCACACCATCCACCACCAGAGCAGGTGTCATCATCACGCCAAAACTCATTATCTGATTCAGGTCTGTAACCTTCTCCAGTTCATATTCTATTCCCATCTCAACAGCAGCACTCTCTGCCACCTCAGCCGTCTTTTTACATTTTGGGCACCCGGTACCCAGTACCTGTATTTTGATCATGCTTTTCCCGCTTTCTATAAAACCCCGAAGATCAAACCACTCACAGTGGCCATTACAACAACCAGAGCAACGAAAACAACTGTCTTCTTTGTTCCCATTACACTCCTGATAACAAGCATATTCGGAAGACTCAGAGCAGGTCCTGCCAGCAGAAGTGCCAATGCCGGTCCTTTGCCCATCCCGCTGCCGATAAGCCCTTCCAGAATTGGGATCTCGGTAAGAGTCGCAAAGTACATGAATGCTCCAGCTATTGAAGCAAAGAAGTTTGCCCGGAATGAATTCCCTCCAAGCGCGGTCTCTATCCAGGACGAGGGAATCAGCCCCTCATAACCAACGCGTCCCAGAAGCAGCCCTGCTGCAAATACCCCTGCAAGAAGCAGTGGAAGTATCTGGATTGCAAATCCGAATGAAGCTTCGAACCACTCTGCACCTTCTCCTCCGCCACTTGCCAGAACAACCGACAGCCCCAGCATTCCAATTATGAATGGAATGGTAAACCCTCCGGGAATCAGCATGGCAGCCAGTACAACAGCAGCTGCAAGCACGAAGATCTTCCACAGGTTTATCTTCATCCAGAGAATAAGAACAGCTCCCAGTGCCACGGCGAGAACAGACAGGATCGGGGCCTTCATACCCCATACGGTATTCTGGAAACTGTCGTTGCAGTTGCATCCTCCCCATGTAGCTATAACCATTATTGCAACAAGAATGAAGAAGAACACCGCATTCTTCCATAAGGCTCTGCCGGAATCATCAAGGGATATCACAGGAGCAGAAGCAATCCTCTTTGCCTCCTCTTTCCTGAAGAAGAAATGCATGAGCAGCCCTATTACAACACTGAAGATCACTGCTCCTACTGCTCTGGCAACTCCAAGTTCCACTCCCAACACCCTCGCAGTAAGTATGATTGCCAGCACATTTATCGCCGGGCCTGCGTACAGAAATGCAGTGGCAGGTCCAAGACCGGCTCCCATCCTGTAGATTCCCGCAAAAAGCGGAAGCACAGTGCAGGAGCAAACAGCCAGGATTGAGCCGGATACCGAGGCAACTGTGTATGCCACGATCTTCTTAGCTCCGGCTCCCAGATATTTCAACACGGAACCCTGGCTGATGAACACCCCGATGGCTCCCGCAATAAAGAAAGCAGGAAGAAGACAGAGTAGCACATGCTCTCTTGCATACCATTTCACAAGCTCAAAGGCTTCAAGAATCGCGTAGTCAAATCTCTCTTTTCCAATGGGCATGTAATAGATACCCAGGAAGATACCCACCAGCCATGCAAGAGATTTCCAGTCTTTCTTCCAGTTCATTACACACTCTCCCGGCTGTTCAGGTATTCAGTTTCCTGTTTGATATTCATTCTGATCACCTGATCAAAGCAACTGAGGAATCCCAGAAGACATGGAGTTCTCAAACTGTAGTAAACCTGTTTGCCACTCTTTCTGTACTCCACGATCCCGGCTTTTCGAAGAACGGAAAGGTGCCGTGATATGGTTGAGTAGTCCAGATCAAGAGCCTTATTGAATTCACAGACACAGAGCTCACCCT
>JAGLDB010000316.1 GCA_023145935.1 Candidatus Sabulitectum sp.
CCCGGAACCAGAACAAATTCCCATAACCGCATTCGTCAGCAATGGATGCAGCGTTCTTCAGAAGAAGGTTGCCTTGTACGGTGTCTTCCATTGCTAGCAGAACTCTGCCTTCAGCTGATGCGGCAGCAATATCCAGAAGGTTTTTTTTCATTATTTTTGCAACTTCGTTTGCTTGTGCAGCATACTCAACAGCTCTGCCGTGGCTACCTGCAGCAAGCATCACATCAGCCAATATTATGCTTGCTTCCAGCAATTGGGTGTCTCTTCTGTCCTCGTCGACGGTTGCCAGGACGAGAGAGCAGTATTCTTCTGCTGCTGTGTGATTGCTTGAAAGAAAAGCAGTCATGGCAAGTCCAATAAGTGTAGAGCGTTTAAGAGCTTCGTATTTTTCTTTATGGGAAATTGCAAGCGAAGACTGCAATGTTTTACTGGCCTGTTTGTATTGCCCATTTTCCAGCAGAGCCCTTCCTCTGCCATTCAGGATTCTGGCTTTCCAGTAGGAATCACCGCTGTGCTCATTTAGTAAATCAGCCTTCTCCAGCTCTTCAAGGGCAGAATCAAACAGCCCCCTCTTCATCAGACAATCCGCAAGGTTGCATCTTGATTTTTTCTCACTTCTGCTGTTGTCGGCCTGCATGTGCAGTTCAATTGCTTTTTTGTATTCGTTTGTGGCGTAGTCAAGATCTCCACGGGATGAAAACAGGTTGGCTCTATTGCCAAGTGTAATTGCCAGTGAACGAGAATCTCCAGCTTTGCGGAGTAGAACAACAGATCTGTCCATTGCAGTCAGGGCTTCTTCACTGCGGTCCATCTTCACGTAGATATTTGCCTGGTTTGTGAGTACCACCGCTTCTCCGTAGTGGAACTCAATACTTTTGAAAAGCTCACTTGCTCTGTTGAGATACTCTATTGCCTTCTGGTTCTTGCCCATTTCTGTATAGAGAATTCCAAGATGCATGCAGCTTTTGCCAAGGTCTTTCGGGGCATCAAGGTTTTCCAGCATTTCATGTGCTCTCAGATACAGTATTTCTGCTTCCTCAAGACGGTCACGCAGATCACTTATTATGCTGGCGAGAGTTCCCAGGGCACATGCTGCTTTGTAGCTGTTGTGATGAGATTCCGCCATATCTGCTGACTTCTGAACAAGTTTTACTGCTTCATCATAGCGACCCTGATCTTTTCTTATGAGCCCCCGGGAACAGTATGCTGAAGTCAGATGGTCTATAAGGTTGTAGCGGGTGGCCAGCTTTTCCAGTCGATTCAGGGCTTCTTCTCTCATCGGGGTTTGCCCTGTGCGGCCAAGTGTTTCCTCGGCAGCAGTCAGCGCACGGGCCAGTGTATCAGCATTCTCTTCTGTAAGACCCATTTCTGTAACGATAGATTCAACTTCATCTGCCCATTCCAGAACAGCAGTACTGTGGAATATCGTGTCAACATGGTTAAGGTATGCCGCGGCATGATCCAGTGCGCTCTGGTTATTGCCTGCCTTTTTCCAGTGTTTTGAGATCACACTGGAGAACCTGGAATCACTCTGATGTATACCTTCCAGAAGAACTGCAGCTCTGAGATGGAAATTCTTTCTTGAATCTGCACCCATTGTATCGTACACTGCTTCTTTGAAAAGATCATGTCTGAATACCAGAGTATCTGCAAAAGAAGTTTGTTTTCTTACTGCAAAGTCATCATCCTGGAGCAGAACAGATTTTCCCAGAGCTGGTTTTGTGCTCACCGTGTCCAGCACCAGTTGAACAGGCGCTTCACCGCCTAGAACAGATAAAGCCTGAATGATCAATCTTCTTCCTTCTGGAAGTCGTGCATAATTCTTTTGAATTAACAGTTGCAAATCACTAAGTTCATTTTCTGAATAACTAATCCGCTGGTTATTCCGAGCATTTGCAATGAGTTCCAGATGAAGAGGGTATCCCCCTGTTGTTTCTGCCATTGCAGAGACACTATCTTCATCGAAAGAATCAGTATCAATAAGTCGGGTTAACAGCTCGATTGATTCCTTCGTTCTCAGCGGTTCCAGCACGATCTCTTTTTTTGTTGCAATATGCTCTAACATCGGCATTTCCACCGGAGTTCCGTTGGGCCTTTCAGGTCTGTATGACAGTATTATGAGAAGCGGAATGCCTTCCAGTTTCGCAAGAATATCCCTCAGCATTTCCATGCTCCCAGAGTCTGCCCAGT
>JAGLDB010000317.1 GCA_023145935.1 Candidatus Sabulitectum sp.
TCACAGTACTTCTCATCACCTTCAATACCACAGCTGAAGAGATCCTTTTTTCCGAAGACTTTCAAAGCGGAGAGATCAGCGATCAGTGGACATTCTACGGAGATCCAGTTTCAGTTATCAATTCAGATTGTGGAAATCCAGCACCATGTTTCAACAACAACGGTGACTCCATGTGGTCCAGCGGGATCAAGTACAGACGGACTTTCAGCATTAAGGATGGACTGGTTATCCAGTGTGATATTTATCTCAGCTGCCACCCAAGAGGAGCATGGGTAGGTTCTTCTTTTGGTATAACTGATCCAGCCTCTGAAGATTCTGAACCTTCAACTGTGGTTGTATTGAAGTATATTTATTCCGGGGAGCTGAATTGGAACCAACCACACCTGCAAGGTATGTTAGTTTTTTCTATAATGAAGACTTACAGAGGTGAAGATATTCCTGTAATGATTCACATGAACCAGTGGCTGGACGGCTGGCACACATTCAAAATTGAAATATCACCAGATGATCTTTGCTCGTTCTCAGTTGACGATTCTGTGCTTGTGACATACCAGACTTCATTCCCGGACAGCCTGGGCGAAGTCGGCATCTTCCTTGGAGGCAGAGCCACAAGCTGGGGTACTGCCCTCCACGATAACCTTCTGGTGTACGTGCCTTAAACAAAGGGGGGAACCACCCGGGCTCCCCCCAAATATCTATTCCCGATAGCAACTACCTGAGAACTGTAACACTCCTCATGGAGTTAAGTCCCTCACCGGTGAATTTCATGAAGTAGAGGCCACTGGAAAGTGCAGATGTTTCCAGCGTAAGATTGTGATTTCCGGCCTCCAGCAGTTCATCGCAGAGAGTTTGTACAACTCTACCGTGAATGTCATACATTGTAACTTCCGCTACCCCTACTGCTGTTGTAGAAAAGCTTAGGGAAGCCTGGTTTACGCATGGATTGGGGTAGATAGACGTTGCAAGAGCTGGTACTATTCCACCACTGATTCCTGTTCCATCATGCTCCCAGAGGGTGATAGCAGCGTCAGCAAAAGTCTCCATGCCATGATGTCTGTCACCGCTGAAAACCACATACCAGTCGTCAGTGTGAGGAGCATAGAACCAGATCTCCCCTGCGCTCTGCCCCTGGATCACCTCGTAGCAGTCAAATTCCAACCCGTCCTGGTACAGATCCCAGTTGGCTGAATCAACTATGAAGAAATCGGCAGTGCCATCTTCAAGAGGTTCAGCATACTCAGACCTGGGATTGGCATAGTAGTCTCTACCATTCATGATATCCACAGGAAGATCATAATCAACCTGTATCAGGTACTTGGTCCATGATCCCTCAGAAAGTTCGTTATAGTCCAGCTCCGGCATGAGTTCAGGAGGACTCCATTCGAAGAAATAATCCTGACCGGCAACGCTGTTGACGATAACCTCTTCATACGATCCACCTCCAAAGTTGCCCAGAGCAGTAGAGATGTTCATGTAGAAATTCTGATTGTTACCAAGTATGAATGTGATCTGACCGTTGCGATCAGTCTGCCCCCAGGTTCCTCTGATAACAGTAGAACTCTGCCAGGCCTCGCTTGCTATCTGTACAGAGGCATTGTCAACTGGAACTCCTGCAGAATCTGTTACTGTAACTGTGAAAGTGCATGTCTGAGA
Organism: Candidatus Sabulitectum sp.; assembly: GCA_023145935.1. The sequence goes on from JAGLDB010000317.1 coordinate 1,654, forward strand.
GTAGTATGCAATCGCATCCCATGTAAATCCATCATTACGCCACGACCAGATACAGCTGCATTCTTTTGATCCACCCTGATCCGCATCATAGGCGCAATTGGGGTTGTTCACGGTATCAACATACCAGCCACCCCATGTTCCATCCCACCAGATCTCACACCACACATGGTCTTCATTTATGTCCATGGCACAGACTGTTGGAACCAGGGCAGTTCTGGCTGCAGCACAGAGCAGATCCTGTGTTTCGCCACAGTTCCCGTTGTGCTCGTGTGCAATGATATTCGGCTGAATTGGTCTGTTGCCACTTGCTCCATCAGCCAGAGTTGCACGGGTCCATTTGCTTAAAATCTCAACTGCCTGCAGACTGTCGTAAAAAACGGGAGTTGTAGACCATCCCCAGCTTCTTGTCTGCTCATCCCAGAAAACCATTACATTTGAATTAAGAACCTGATTAAGAACAGGGTAACCGCCGTCATCCATGTCCCAGAGATACTGACGCCAGAATTCATTGTAAACCGTCGCATCGTTCTTGGG
>JAGLDB010000318.1 GCA_023145935.1 Candidatus Sabulitectum sp.
TTCAGTTCAGTTCCCTTAAGTGTAATATCAATGTCAGAACCATTCCTGTAATTTCCCATGGCTCGTGAACCATACAGAACTACTTCTTCAAGTTCGGAAAAACTTCGAAAGACTTTCCTGATTCCATGAATTACATCATCGGACAAGCCATATTCAGCCACGAATTACATACCATCCATTTTCTCTTCCAGCCTTTGAAACAACTCAAAATACTGAGAGGTCACAGCTGTACAGATTTCCCTGGCGGTTTCTTCATTGTAGGTGTGAGAGGTTTTGTTTCTGCTTTTCAGCATTTCCATCCACCCATGACCATCCTCTATCAGATCCAGTTGGAACGCCTTTTGAATCGCAGAGCGCGATCCATAAATGTCATTCTGCCCACTGTACTCCAGGAAGTTCTTAAGGGTTTTCCAGGCGAGCTCAAATGTGTACTCGAATGACTTGATCAGACCCTGTTCCTCGAGTTCAGATAAATCACCTTTATCAATAAACCTCTGCATCTGCTTCAGGACTTTCCGGTAATTTGTGAATCGCTGTCTCCATCGCACATCTTCGGTTACCATCTCAGCCTCCAGTCATGGATGTTTCCTAAAACTGACAACAGCCTGTCAGTAATCGTCCAGATCTTCCACTCCGATGATCGAATAGTCTATCACGTGGACCTTCTGCAGCTCTTCGCGAACTGAATACCCTTCTTCGGTGAGCCTTCCGATAACTGCAGTAAGCTGGCCGTATTCGGGAACAATATCGAAAGCCTTTTCGCCTACAAGAGCAAAGACGTCCCCGGATTCCTCATCGGTAATGATCACAGTTTCAGATCTGGTTCCCGCATGAAGAACATCCACAATACCCACAAGTCTCACAGTATCATCATGTTCTTCAGAAGTAGTGGTTGTACCGCATCCTGTAAGACTCAGTGCCATCATGAGCAGAACAGCAGATACAGCAGATACAGCAGATACAGCAAATTTATTCATTCTATTCTCCCTTCAGAGACCATGGCTCAAATTCGGTAAAATCAACAATTGCACTATCTGCAATGATACCCCAACCGGCATCTCCTGCCCAGTCTGAAAGAGCTCTGCTGATCTCATAAACCGTCATGTCTTCCAGTGATTCCTGCAGAAGATAGGGAGTCTGCCAGTTACCGGTGGAAATGTATCCGCTGCCAAGCATCCAGCACTGGGTATCCATTGACTGAGCGTTAATACCCTGAGTGGTACGGTTGTTGTTGGCAACACCGGTAACAACTGACTGATCCACATTACCATTTACCACGTCGCTGAAAACACCGGCCATTAAAGACGCAGATAAAACAGGTTCTGTGGTGCTTATGTACATGTAACCCCAGTTGCGCTGATAACTGCTTGTGCTGCCGCCGAAAACCGCATAAGTAAGAGCGTTCTCTGTACGAAGCACCTGCCAGAGCATTTCATCAACAACTCCCATTGCGGTGGAATAAGCAGTCTCATCCTCGCTTCCAACTGGAGGTGCTTTGAATTTCACAACCACATACGCTGAAAGGGTTTCATCGTTCTCGGCAACCATTGTATCCTTATAAATACCGAATTCGGCTACTTCAGGAAAAACATCCCCCCCATCTGGAATTCTTCCAAAGGAGTTCTCAAGAAGTTCTGCAAGCTGCTCAGGGGGAGTGGGGCCTGCATGGGTAACAACGATGTTTCCACTCTTGATCCTGCTGGAAAGCCATTCCCGTGCGTCATCCACATCGAAGGAAGAAAGAGTTGAAGGTATGCCGTCAGGGCGAAGCAGATAAGGATGTCCCGCGCCCATGAACCCCTTGTTGGCCACAAGCCATATTCTGTTATCCGGGTCGTTAAGATCTGACTGCAGTGCGATCAGCTGTGAATTCTGTACTCTTCCAACCACAACCGGGTCAAGCTCCGGTTCCAGCAGGCAATCAGCAAAACCGTGAAGCAGCAGGGGAAGATCCTCTGAAAGACACTTCAAGTGGTAACGGGAATAATCGTAGTTGTATGAAGCGTTCCAGCTCGCAAGGGTCACATCCATTAACTCACGCCACCGTTCATCCGGGTATGTATCGCTTCCGGTAAGTGCAGCCTCAAGTGCGAATGCTTCAATCCCCTGATTGGATTCATTCAGTACTCTTGAGCCACCTACAAGGAAAAAACTCAGACCCTCAACCTC
>JAGLDB010000319.1 GCA_023145935.1 Candidatus Sabulitectum sp.
TCCCCTTCAAGAACATAGGTCTCAAAACGGTTTCCCGTATCTATGTCTGCCACCAGAACCTTCTCGTGCTCCAGCAGCCCGGTGATATCCATGAGATCACGATCTATTGTAATAGAACCCATATAGTCAAGCTCGGCCTGGGTAACCACCATTCTGTGAAGCTTTGACTTAAGAAAACACCTTTGCAATTCTAAACCTCCGACTCGATCAGAATATTGTCTATAAGTCTGGTCTCTCCGGCATAAACAGCCACCACCAGGAGAACCCGTTTTTCAACCTGCTGAATCACTGACATGGTGTCAGGATCAACTGTCTCAACATACTGCACCTTCAGTAAAGGTGCATCTTTCAACCAAAATAGAAATTCTTTCTTCAACAATTCACAATCTCTTTCACCTGTCCTGAAAAGACTCTGCGCCCTCCACAAACCGGCACTGATCAATGATGCCTGTTTGCGCTCCTCTGCAGAGAGATATCGATTTCTGCTGCTCATTGCAAGACCATCAGCCTCTCTAACAATAGGTACAGCCAAGATCTCTATTCCCATTCGAAGATCAGAGACCATCCGCCTGATCACCGCAAGCTGCTGTGCATCTTTCATTCCAAACACTGCTATATCCGGCCTGACTATCCCGAACAAAATCGCGCACACTGTTGTTACTCCATCAAAATGCCCGGGTCTGAAAGCCCCGCAAAGCCCCGCACTGATCCCTGTAACAGAAACACCGGTGGAAAAATACCGTGGATAGATCACATCAGCGTCAGGGGTGAATACAGCCGAAGCACCAAGCAGTTCAACAGACTCACAGTCCTTTTCCAGAGTTCTGGGATACATATCCAGATCCTCACCCTGGCCAAACTGGGTGGGATTAACAAAAATGCTTACAACCACTCGTTCAGCAGAAGCTGCTGCTGCCTCAACAAGGCGTAGATGCCCCTGATGAAGCGCGCCCATGGTGGGCACAAAGCCAACGGAAACTCCCTCGGCGCGCCACTGGGCACACAGATCTGATATCCTGCTTTCGCTGCTTGTTACTATCAAATCAGTAATCCTTTGTTCGGTAACGGGTTGAAACCATGAATACCCCCGGAATGAGCCTGTATTGCTTCAACCAGCCCCTCAAACGAATCTTCGTCACTAAGAAAATCAACCGAGTCAGTATTCACAACCAGAACAGGGTACTGCCTGTCCCTTAGAAACCAGCTGTTGTAGGAATCAACAAGTTCTTCCAGCCAGATCCTGTCCATATCCCGCTCAAAATTTCTTCCAAACCGGTTGATCCGGTCAAGAAGAACCCCTGTTGAAGCCTGCAGGTATACCACCAGATCAGGAGAAGGCACCCGAGGGTCCAACTGCTCCATCAAACGACGGTAAAGAATTAGTTCCTCCGGCTCCAGACTTACCCTTGCAAATATCATTCCCCGTCCAAACAAAAAATCCGAGATAAGGTATGAAGTGAACAGATCAGGGTGGACTAGCCTGGTCTGCTGGATATATCTGGCAAGAAGAAAGGAAACCTGTGCCTGAAATCCATACTTCTTTCTGTTGCTGTAGAACAAACTGAGGAAAGGATTCTCACCTGTCTCCTCCAGTACTGTCCTGCCCTCCAGTCTTGCAGCGAGCTTTCGGGCAAGGTTTGTTTTCCCCACTCCGATAGGCCCCTCAACAACAAGATACCTAGCATTTTTCAAACTGGTTAAGCTCCCTTTTAAACCGTGTTCAGATTCCCAAGGAATATAATAGAAGAGCTGTCCTGCACCCGCTTTAGAAGTTCCCGTGGAGTTTCCCCCATACCGGGTACTATTTCAGACCACACATCACAGAGAGGAACAAGCACAAATCTTCGTAAGCTCATCCTGGGGTGAGGCAGTTCAAGTTCAGGGCTGGAAACACCACCATCAAGGAAAAGTACATCCACATCCAGCACCCTGGCGGCACCATTCTTATTTACAGGAACGAAGAATTCACGCTCAATGGAACGGCAGAGATATAAAAGATCCAGGTCAGTACCCTGCCACATGCCACTGACTGCCGCATTTACAAATACTCCTCCATCCACATCTCCCCATGGAGGAGTTTCATACAGAGAAGAAACCAGAAGTTCTGATATCCGCGAATCCCGTTCTAAAGAGCGAATACAGAGTTGAATATTTACC
>JAGLDB010000032.1 GCA_023145935.1 Candidatus Sabulitectum sp.
GTAAATTCCTTCAGGATCTCATTCTGAACCTTGTTGGTATCCTGATACTCATCCACAAGAATTCTAGTGAACATATTTTCGTAGTGCTTCTTTGTGTCAGCATTTTGACGCAAAGCCTGTAGAACTTGTGTCAGCAAATCGTCAAAATCAAAAGCACCGCACTTCTGAAGTTCTTTATCGTAATCACGATAAACAATTGCAAGAGCTTCCTGATATGGAGTTGAAGCACTGGAAAGAGCGTCTTCCACTGTGATAAGATCATTTTTGGAGTTTGAGATATACCCTTTTACAGCACCTGGAGTTACTTTCATAGGAAGAACCGATGTTTTAAGAATTCTTCTAATAAGGGTTTTCTGATCATCTCCATCGTAAATAGAGAAGTTTTCCGGAAAACCAAGTGACCGGGCTTCCCGGCGAAGTATCCAGGCACAGATGCTGTGGAAAGTACCCATACGAAGCCTGATAGTATTGTCGTTCAGCTGGTTGTAAATACGCTCACGCATCTCGCCTGCTGCTTTATTGGTAAAGGTCATAGCCAGGATCTGCCATGGTTTCGCTATACCGGTGTCAATAATCCGGGCAATCTTTGCTGTAAGCACCCTGGTTTTTCCGCTACCAGCTCCGGCAAGAACAAGCAAGTGTCCGCTATTATACTGCACTGCCTCAAGCTGGCTTTCATTCAATGTAATGTCATGTTTTTGTGGCACGGTTATTGCTTTCTCTATTCGTGTTCTATAATTTATGAAAGTGAGGATACAAGATGTACAAACCCGGGTTCAAAAGCTGGTTGATGTTGACGATGGCGATCGCAGCACTGCCTGTTTTTATCCTTATAGCATGGCCTGTCTGAACCCCCTCCCAGATCAGTCAAGCTGGATAAACGCTTTACCCAACTAATCCGGGTTCCATTGTGGGCAATTGGTCGACCCCTCCAATTGCCCACTAACTTTTGATTACTAAGTATTTTTATTGCCATTTACTATAGCTATTCCGCTACTGGTTCCAATTCTTGAAGCTCCTGCTTCCACCATATCAAGCGCTGTGGTATAATCGCGTACTCCGCCGGAAGCTTTAACTCCCATGAAAGAGCCTACGGTTTCACGCATGAGTCTGATGTCTGAAAGCGTAGCACCTCCTTTTGCAAAACCAGTGCTGGTTTTTACAAAAGCTGCTCCTGCCTCCATCGATAGCTTGCAGGCAGTTACCTTTTCTTCATCGGTAAGAAGACAAGTCTCCAGAATTACCTTTACCGTAACTCCGGGAACTACGGTTACAACCTGATTGATCACCCGAAGAACCCCGGCGTGATCTCCCTGCTTCAACAGACCTACAGGAAGAACCATATCAATCTCTCCAGCGCCTCTGGAAACAGCCCATTCCGCCTCTTTTGCAACAAGTGGCGTTGCACCCAGGGGAAAGCCCACAACAGAACAGACAAGTGAGGTCTCACCGGCAAGAAGCTCTGCAGCAAATGGAACCCACATGGGATTTACACATACCGAAAAGAAATTGTACTCGGCAGCCTCAGCACAGAGTCTCTCAACCATGGACCCTGTAGCATCAGGCTTCAGCAGCGTATGATCAATAAGAGAGGCTAAGTTCATCCTATATATCTTCCCTTAGAAAAACCAGAGTAATCTCTCCGGCCTCTACTGTAACAGGCTCATGGGTAAAACTTCTTCCGTTGATGGTCACACTCACCGGCCATGTTCCCGGTGGTACCTGAAGCCGGGCCATCTGTATCTGAGCAGGCAGTGTGAGCCATGCCCGAAGATCCGCCTGTTCGGTGGCCGCACCGATTATGCTCAGGATCAGTCCCACACCTGAACTCACCGTCTCGTTGTCGGTAAGTTGTTCAGTAAGATTCTCTCCCATATTTGCAAGCCCTGCTTTTACCGCAAGCCTCACGGCTGCTCTTACCACATTTCGGGCTGCTTCATCTTCAAGGTTTTTCCGCGCGATACCGTTAAGATCTTCCACCAGGAAAATACCTGCAGTTCTTCCTCCGGCAGACAGTGATCCGGACACCCGCCGCCGCGTAAAGTCAGGTATTACAGGAAGTTCCAGGCTGTAAAGTCTGTCATCGTAGTACACAGTGAAATTCGAGGCTCTTCTTGATGAGATATTTCCCAGTTCTATAACCGCAACTATTTCTCCCATGTCAGCTGAAGGTCCCGATTCCTGCCAGTTCAAACCGGGCCACATATTCTGGAAGGTGGAAAAGAGACTTTCAAACCCATTGTAGTGAGCCAGCCGCATAGCATCAGATTTGAGTTGCCGTGGAGCAGGCAGACCGTATTCTGCAGCATAGGTAGAGTCGTATGTTGCAAGAGCAAGACGATAACTTATGAGAGCATCATCGTAATCCCCATCCATCTCATAAAGAACTCCCATGAAGTACCGCACGAAAGCATCATCAGTATATCTGTTGGGATTTGCCTCGTAGTGAGTGTTTATCTCCTTCAGCTTCTCATTCACCCGTCTGGCTTCCACAACAGCATCCTCTATGTTGCCGGATGCGGCATAGCTGGAAGCCAGACAGTAATTAATGAATACTTTCTCGTAATCTGCACCGCGAAAATCAAGAGCAAGGTCACTGGTAACCATTGACTGAGCCTGCTGTCCCAGGTCTGTACCTCTAAGATTATCACAGAGCCGGTCAGCTCGGAGAAGTACTGCTTGAGAAATACCCTGTTGCCCGGAGTAACGAGCCAAGTTGCCAAGTTCCATAAGGTAAAGAAGACGATCCCTGCCGGTGCTGTCAGGAAATACTTCTTTCAGTCTTGCGATAGCTTCCGAGTTAAGACCGCGATCCATGTCCCTTATCACAGGCGTCATTGTGCTTGTGTATGCCACAGCACAGGACATAACAAGAATAAATACGGCAAGAACAAGGATTCTTTTCATGCTACCACTCTATAACTTTTTTAATTTCAGTGGATCCCATCCAGACCTTAAGGGCAGTCTCAACATCGATAAGTTCGATATTCACCTGATAGAAGATCACTCTTGTGTTATCTTCCTGGTCTTCGATTGAATTGACCGTACCTGTCATTACATAGTCAGCTCCAACCTCACGGCCGAATTCAGCTGCAGTTGCAGGAGATGCAAATATAGACTGGTCTCTTCTTTCACCACGAACTTCATCACGCTCACGGCCGCCTGCTGCTATCTGGAATCTTCCTGAATTCAGTAATGATCTTTCGATCTCAGACATGAACACATCAACATTTATGTGCTCGGTACTCTGATTGCGAACACCGCCCACAACGATTACGGGAGTGCTTGAGGATCTGCCGTCTACTTCCCTGCCTGTCCGCGTGTCAAACCAGCGTCCGGTAAGGCACTGATCAACGATAGAATCAGCAACTATACGCGCATCTGTATCGTTCCAGTATCCACTAAGGTCGGTTACTGTATCGGTGTCAGTTCTTGTAACTTCTCTGCTGCCGCATGCGGTAACCACAAGAAGAGCAAAAACAACTGTAATTAAAAATACTCTCATTTTCTGACTCCTTTCAGAGCTGATTTATGGAACCTGTATGGCTCCTCTGAATATAACATTGAAATATCCCATATCTCTGCCGGTTGATGAAATCTGGGCTTCACTCAACGCCTTGAACAGAGTAATGTAACTCACATTTATAGATACTGATGTGGTGATCGGGTCTCCACCGAACACCGTTCCGGTAAGCTCCCACATAATCCTTTCATTTGATGAACTGTAACCGGTGAACATTGCCTGAGCATTCAGTATTCCCAGCATCTCCCCCATGGAAGACTGCATCTGCGCCGCAAAAGACTGCATGGCATCGTAGGAATCCCACACTGCGATCAGACCAAAAGAATCTGCTGCTTTCATCTCTGCAAGAGTGGGAAGCCGCTTACCTTTATCTGAAAGGAAAGATTGAGCGCCGTTCCAGGTAATAGATGCAACCGGATTCTCAAGACATTGTGAAGGAACGGCAATACCACCACCCTCAGCACCCATGAACGGTGTAAAAGCAAGGAACTGCATTGTTTCATCCCAGGCGCCACCGCCTGTAATAATGATACCAAGCTCGTTCATGCCAAAATTTGATCCGTTCAGCCAGGGAACAAAATCTCTGTAAGAAACAGGTTGTTCGTCTATAAAGAACGGTAAAACATCCACCATGACTCCGTTGATCTCAACTGTTGTGGCAGGTACATAGACCATGCCCTCGGGAGGCTGTGGAAGGTGGCAGATGGAACAGAATGAGCCCTCATTCTGTTCGCCGCACTCCGGACATTCCCAGGCAAAAGCAGTAAGAGCCAGAGAAATCATCACATAAAAGACCCATCTCATAAGAGTAAACTACCTCCTGTTAAAATTCAGTGGACATGGTAAAGTAATACTCGGGTTTCTGGCTTACGCTTGAAAGGTCCGTCCGCCATGCTATATCTGTTCTCAGCACAAAGAAACCAACATTAAGTCTGAACCCTGTACCAAAGGACATCTTGATATCCTCAAGCTTGAATCCATCATGACCGCTGACCCCCTTGAACGTACTCAGGTCATCGGATACGAATCCCAGATCGGTAAAGATAACACCTCTTCCCCTGGTAAAAGTCATCGGTATGGGTGCAGCAAGGCTGAGGTAGTTCAGAACCGGGAATCGGAGCTCAATGGATCCCACTCCATAACTGGTACCGTTAAGAGATACATAATCCCATCCTCGAAGAAGATCCGCATAGCTTGCGTAGAACTGGAAAACATCTCCCACTCCTTCCACATCCCCTGTGCTTCTTCTATGAGGCAGTGCTCCTCCAAGGAAAAATCTCTGTTTGTTCTCTCCGAAACTTATTCCGCCAGCCAGCCTGGTGGCCAGTGTAACCTCTGACGATACCCAGGTGTATTCCCGAAGATCAAACATTGCGGTGAAATACTCTGCATTGTCCCAAAAGCCCGGAGCGTAATCAAAGTCGATGCTCATTCTGCTTCCCACACGAGGCCCAACAGCCCCCCACAACGCATTGTCATAAACAAGATTGGTTCGCACAGAGAATATGTTCTCCCGGAAAAGCATGTCGTTCGACCAGAGCCCTTCTCTGGATACTCTTCTGTAATGGCCGGTAACACCTGCCCTGAGCGCTTTCGTAAACGGGTAGTCGACTTCCAGCATGCCTCCCAGATTTATATCCCGGACATAATCCCTGTAACCGAGAGAGTCTTCAAAAACATATCTGGACACGAAACGGTAGGCAGATCCACCTGCCTGATATCTGTGTTTCATGTTGCTGTACATCACAGCAAGATCCATGTCATTAACCTGACCACTGAAATTAGCCAGAATACCCATCTGATGCAGGGCTAATACATCGCTGAAAAGAAAATAGGTGTTTCCGGTGAGCCCGGAGTAGGAATCAAACCCCGCATTGGCAGATACCTGATCAAGAGAAAACTCCGGCTGATACGGTGCAATTCTCCAATTGCCTGTTTCAAATTGGCTGAAGCTTTCCGGTGTTTCCCTGTCCCCGCAGACATGGACAGAACATGCAGATTCAATTCTTCTTGAATTCAGATCACTGGTGATAAACAATCCAGTGCCTGACCAGTCTGTTGCCTGGAACATGGCAACACCGGATGAATCGGCCCAGGAGGGATACTGAGGAGTCACATAAAGATTAGTAAGTCTTACTATTGGAAGAGAGTCTCCCTGCAGCAGATAGAAATTAGGGTCTCCGTGCTCTGAAGAGATGAATACAACACCTCCGGGGGTTTCCACCGGTGTTGAAAGATCCTCCTGACAGGTATGCACCACTTCAAAGGATCCATCAACCTGCCAGCACTGTATGGTCCTCTGGCGCTCCGCAGGGTTCTCGGAAACACACCAGATTCCACTCTTCCCCCACCAGAGGTCAAATTCCCCCTGATCATTATCGGACACTCTGGAAAGGTTCTCGGAAGCTATATCGTAAAGCCATATGTCAAGTGAGCCACTCTGGAGGGCACTGAACGCGATCTGACCCCCTTGCGGATTCCATACTGGATCACGGATCATCTCAAACTCAAATGGAAGAGTTACAGGATCACCGCCAATAACAGATATTTTTACGCCATCTTTCTCTACAAGATGAAAAGCTACAGCAATAGAATCTGAACCGGGTGAGAATGCCATTGTGCGGTACATGGGTGACACTGCTTCCTCGAAAACACCTCCACCACTCACAGGTCTGAACAGATCCTCACCATCCACCGCTGAAATAACCACTCCGGAGAATCGAGCATGATGGTAATCACATCCGGCAACCTTGGAACCATCCGGTGAAATAACCGGACCGGCAAGATTCATCCTTGAAGCCCTGCGGCCCTCTCCATGCATTAGCGGTGTGCCTATATCAGATGGGCTTTCTCCTGTGGCCACATCCGACCAGTATGTCTCTCTGGCCCATTCAATGAACCTTTCGCTGAATTGATTAACGGTCATACCGAAAGCTTCCTGCATCGCGCCTTCTATACCGTCTCTATTTTTCATATGCCTGACAAAACTGAAATATCTTTCCTCACCGTACCGCTGATTCATAAAGTGATAGATCGCCTGTCCCTGACGGTAGACCAGATAGTCCTGTCTGCGACTGAGCTCGCCGACACTTGCGATCATATTGTTGATGACCATGTCCCTGAATTCGATCTCACTTGCAGTATCCCAGCCCAGAGATGTGTACTCCGCAAGACCCTCCATTACCCAGAGAGGTGCTCTGCTTCTAACAATGTCTGTCAGCTCTCTCCTGTACATCATATCAAACACATACGCATGGTTCAACTCATGAGCCAGAACATGTCTGTAGTCACTCCAGATCCCTGTGAAAGGAACCGCTATTCTGCCTTTGTAAAACTCGGTAAATCCACCAACTCCCTCGCCCATATCACCGGGCAGAAGAGTTGTCTGCCTGAATCTGGCAGGGGAACGGTAAACGATAACTGAAATAGGATTGGATGGCAGATAATCAAATGCATCTCCCAGAAGACGAATTTCCCTTTCTGCAATTACAATGGTACTCTCAGCTACACTCTCGGTACCGGTTTCATAATAAACATCAAAATGTGTAGAGTGAATTACCCACCAGTCATCGTCGGTTCCAGTTATCTTGGTTCTACCGTATTCGGTTGCGAAAACAGATACAGCAAGCAGTAATGGAAGCATAATAAAAAACTTCAAGATTCTCCCTTCAAGATAAACCACCCCACAATCTATGTATTATAGCAATGTAAGCCGGGAATGTGCCCGTTCCATCTTCCTTTGCATATTACACACATGAAGAAAACAAAAACTTTACTGATGCTGCTGTTTCTCGCTCTGGCTTGTGGAGAGAAATCCACAACAGAGCTCACGCCGATACAGATGAATACAATAACAACAGGCGCAGGTATGCTTGCCCGCAACCTGGCCTATCTATCCGCCGACTCCAGCTGGTCAGAAGCCCCGGATGAAGCATTAATTCAAGAGCTTGAACTGATGTCAGTTAATCACACCGAAGTATGGCCCACATTCTTCAGGGCAGCAGCAGACACTGCCATGAAACTGGATCAAATTGAATTACAGGCTCAGCAGGAAGCCATTCAAGCGGAAATGCTCTGATCACCTTCCCTGCACCAGCTCCATCTGGCAGATGATGCCCTCTGCAAAATTTCTGGCGACTACTCTGCCATCAGGAAGACCTGCCACATAATTCAAACTCGAATCCGGCAGACAATAGCTGTCAAGATAACTGCCAGCCCAGTCATACCTGTCCACTGCTGTAACAGGAGCAAAATCCAGATAATCAGGATCGCTGACAAATGACCCGTCATCCATGTAGTTGCAGACAACAACATTAAGCATACCCTCAGGCCCGCAGAACACATTCCCGCCAATGGGAAAGAACATCGTTCTTTCCTCGCCAAGATCCTTTGCTTTACTTTCGTACCATACAGAACCTGCAATTACATCATGCTCGATCTCTGGAATGAAGCGTAACTGGAAAGTCACTTCCTGCGCTCAATCCGCTCTTGCAGTTGTTCAAGAGACAGAAGATTCTCAGGATTTGATTTATATCTTAAAAACCGTTTCTCAATTTCTTCTTTATGGCTTCCGGGAACAGAAACACTTGCCTCTTCAGAAGAAATACTGTCCCATATATCCTCAACGAGAATAATTCTTTCCGAGATGCTCAGCTGGTAAATTGCGGGAATATCTGCTACCTTCATCAACCATCTCCTGTTCTTAACACATACAGAGCATTTCAATTATACCCAACACATATCATATCTCAGTTCAATTGTGTTTAACAGTGCGCAAATTTTTACCGGCCGGAATATCAATCCCTGCTATTCATGCAACTATTTTACAGTCGCTGGTTCGAGTTCCTGTACGCAATGCGCTTACCGGACCCGTGTCACCACTCTTGCAATATCCTTGAAGATCACTGTGGCGAAAAGAAGCAGCAGAAGCATTATACCGATGTGCTGAGCAACCTGTATTACTTTGGGTGAGGCCGGTTTTCCACGGATTCCCTCATAAAGAATAAAAAGGAACTGCCCACCGTCAAGAATCGGCAGAGGAAGCAGGTTGAAACCCATGATCGCAAGAGAAAAGTAAGCAATGGTTTCAAGGAATCTTGATAGTCCGAATGCAGCCTGCTGTCCAAGGGTCTCCGCTACGAACACCGGACCACCGGACATTTTGATAAGATCAGCAGGTTTGGCTATCATCTGGATAAGGCTTGTAAAGAAGGTTCCTGCGCCATCAAGAGCCGCCTGAATACTCACAGTGAATGCCCGGCCGATTGGTAGCTTTATTGTTCTTGTTTCACTAAGTGCGGTGACCCCCACAATACTTCTTCCTTCATAATTCATGGGCTCGACCCAGGCGGTATCCAGTGAACCATTCCTCACGAAGACAAGTTCAAGGAATTGACCTTCAAACTGGGATACTTCCCTCTGAAGATCAGAGAAATCAATAACGGGAACTGTGTTAACCGCAACAATACTGTCACCGGATCTGATTCCTGCTTCGTAAGCAGGCATTCCAACAGAAGACTCTACAATGGTAGGCAGCAGTGGTACAAAACCGGGGATACTGTCCGGAAAAAGGTCAAAGTCAAATGGTACAGTTATGGTTTCCGTGCCCCGCTGCACCAGAAAGTTTCCACTGCCCTGCTGTTCAACAAGCTGATGCATATCCGTGTAGTTGTCTACAGGCTCTCCTGAGACCTCTAGAATGACATCTCCTGTTTCAAGACCGTTCATGTGTGTGGTACCTACAACGGTGTTGATCACCGGTACCTCAGTTCCAACTATGCCCAGAACCACAAACATCAGAAAAGCTGCCAGAACAAGGTTCATGGCAGGGCCTGCAAGAACCACCAGAGCGCGTTTCCACCAGGCAACGGGAGATACATTCTCTGTTCCAACTCCAAGATCAACCTTTACATAACCGCCCAGGGGAATGGAACCGATACAGTACTCAGTCTCCCCCGCCTTCTTCCGGAAAATGAATGGCGGGAAGCCTATACTGAATCTTTCCACAGGAAGCCCCACAGCCTTTGATACCCAGAAATGACCCAGCTCGTGAAAGAAAACGATCATTCCAAGACCAACCAGTACCGCTACAACTGAGAGCATATACGACTAACCGCCTTTCGGGCATTTTTTCGTGCTGTTATATCAACATGTATAATGTGGGCAAAATCTTCAACTGGCTCCACTGGATTTAAGTTTAAAACCTCATCAATCACTGCGGCAATTGCCCCGAATGGCAATTCATTCTTCAAAAACGACTCTATTGCTATCTCGTCTGCTGCATTGGCAGCAGCAGGAGCAGTACCGCCAAGATCACCTGCTGCAAGAACCGAGTAAAACGCCGGATAACGCCTCTTCTCCATGGGCTGGAATGACAAGTCGCCCCAGTCCAGAGGGTTCTCTGATGCTACGGTAAATGTGGGAAGATCCGGGTAAAGAAGCGCCCATGCAATTGGGATCTTCATATCCGGAAGACCGATCAGAGCTTTCCAGGCACCATCAGCCGATTCAATAAAAGAATGAACAATACTGCTTCTGTGGATAACAACATCCACAGGAATACCTGGGAAAAGGGCTCTGGCCTCAAGAACCTCGAATGCTTTGTTCACCATGCTTGCAGAGTCAACTGTGATCCTTCCACCCATTTCCCATGTGGGATGGGCAAGAACCATTTTCGGAGGGGCATTGTTGATCAGATTCAGCTGCGTGTCCCTAAGAGACCCTCCTGAAGCTGTCAGTGTAATTCTTCTTACTTTTCGAGCTTCTCCCTGGATACAGCGAAAGATGGTGCTGTGCTCACTGTCTACAGGAATAACAAGCCCGGAGGATAAGTGCTCTTTTAAAAGATCGCTTCCGACCACAAGGCTTTCCTTGTTGGCCAGAGCAAGAGGAAGAAACATCTCCTGTGCAATAAGGCTTGCCTTCAGACCTGCGCTTCCAACAATGGCATTCAGTACGATATCAGCACCATCCATTGCCCTTGTCAAAATCTGATCTTCTTCCGCATCACCGGAACTGGCACACATTGCATAAGCTGGTGAGTACCTGTCTGTCTGTTTTTCAAGTTTGTCTTTGGAAGAACCGCAAACAATAGAATGAAGTGCAAGCTCCGGGCTTTTCTCGATTACCTCAAGAGCCTGACAGCCAATCGATCCTGTTGAGCCAAGAACAGCTACCCGCCTGCTCATCAGGTAATGATCCCGAACAAATAAAGAATTACTAAAGCCACAGGAGCTACAACTACAGCACTGTCAAACCTGTCAAGTATTCCACCATGGCCCAGAAGAATATTACTGGAATCCTTTACACCGGCATCTCTCTTCAGTGCCGACTCGAACAGGTCTCCGTAAACACCTGCAATACCACCGGCAACACCAAGAACGATCAGCGGCACAATGGGAATATCTGTGAAGTATCCCACGCTGAGGGAGCCCACTACAGACCCCACCAGCCCGCCAAAAAAGCCTTCCCAGGATTTCTTGGGGCTGACACTGGGCATCAGCTTGTTCTTTCCCATTGAAACACCAACAAAATATGCTGCACTGTCTCCCACCCAGCAGATAGCAAGCATAACCAGCACAACCCCCGGTCCCAGGTTCAGAAAAAGCCTGCCCATGAGACCAAACCCCATGGCATACAAAGAAGCAAGACCCGCAGAGCCTGCCATACGCCTTCTGGAATGATCCGGGCCTGAACTGTAAAGAACTGTAATTGCAACAGCAGCGCCCGGAAGGATCAGCGCCGGTATCTGCATAACATGATCCACTGCTATAAAGTAACTGCTTACACCGCAGAAGAATGCAATGAGTATTCTTGAAACAACATTTATCCCTCTGGGAGTACACATTTGAATAGATTCATATCCTGCAAGCAGAGAAAGAGTTGAGAAAAGGAATAATCCCCAGATAACAGGCAGCTTGAAAAGCACAAGAAGAAATATTGCTATGCCAGGAACAGCGATCAACAAACGGCCTGTAAGTTTAGGAAACTTCATCTGTTACTCCAGCCCTCCGAATCTTCTTTTCCGGGATCTGTACTGTTCCAATGCATCATGAAACTGCTTCGCATGAAAATCCGGCCAGAGAACCGGAGTAAAGACAAATTCGCTGTATGCGGATTCCCACAGAAGAAAATTGGAAAGACGCTGTTCACCACTTGTTCTGATCACTACATCAGGGTCGGGTACATCACTGTTGTACATATGAGCAGAGATCAGCTCTTCGGTTATCTCTGAAGGATCTATGTCCCCGGTGGAGATACCATGGGCAATTTGAACAAAAGCATCCCGTAGCTCTGCCCTGCCGCCATAGCTCAAGGCAAGTATGAGATTAAGACCCGTATTACCGGATGTTCTTTCCATGGCACGCTCAAGATCCTGCCTGGGCCCCTCAGGAAGATCATTAAGCCTTCCTGTGGTGCGAAGTCTGACATTCTTATTATCCAGATCTTCAATGTTGCCTTTAATGAATTTGCTGAGAAGTTTCATTATGAAACTTACTTCAGCTTTGGGGCGGGTCCAGTTCTCTGTGGAAAAAGCGTAAAGAGTAAGGAACTCTACTCCCAGCTCACCACAGACCTCAACAGCATCATGAATGGATCTCTCCGCAGCACTGTGTCCTTTTATTCTGGTTAGACCCCGTTTACGAGCCCACCGGCCATTGCCATCCATGATAATGGCAATGTGCCTGATATCTGCTCTGGGGTCAGATCTCAAGTATGTCTTCCTCTTTAAGCTTCAGAAGTCTGTCAATCTCTTTCACTGCCTTGTCCACGATCACCTGAACACCGGCAAGCGACTTCTTTTCCTGATCTTCAGTGATCGCTCCACTTTTGCAGGCTTTTTTAAGGGAATCATTGGCATCACGACGAATGTTCCGGATGGAGGTCTTTCCCACTTCTGCAAGCTTCTTAACGATCTTGATCAGATCTTTGCGACGCTGATCGCTGAGTTTAGGAATAGGAATTCTTATAACAGGACCATCGATATTTGCTCTGAGACCAAGATCACTGGCTTCAATTGCTTTTGCAATGGCTGGAGCAGTGGAGGCATCCCAGGGCTGAATAACCAGAAGCCTCGGCTCTGGAGCACTTATACCGGCAACCTGCTTCAAAGGCAGTTTGTCTCCCCATACTTCAACGCGGATGTTGTCCAGAAGAGCTGGGCTGGCCTTACCTGTTCGCACAACCGACATTTCTTTTGACGTATTGTGTTGAGTTTTTTCCGCGCGTTCCTCCAGGTCCAGAAGTATTTCCTCAAACATGATCATTCCCCTTTCACAACCGTACCAAGGCTGTGATCCTTAAGGACTTTCACAAAATTGTACGGGTCTGTTATATCAAATACGACTATTGGAAGCTGGTTGTCTCTGGCAATTGCAACTGCTGCTGCATCCATTACCTTCAGATCCCTTCTCAGCACTTCATTGTAGCTCAATTCATCAAATCTTACAGCATCAGGGTTCATTTTCGGGTCTGAATCATAAACTCCATCAACCTTGGTGCCCTTGTATAGAATTCCACAATTGGTTTGAGCTGCCCTGAGTGCCGCGGCAGTATCTGTTGATAACAGTGAATTCCCTGTTCCCCCCGCAAAGAAAACAATATTCCCCTGAGCAAACAACTCCTCTGCTCTGGTTGGAGCAAACAGATCAGCACCAGCTTCAGGTACTGGAATAGCAGAGAGGACGGCGGCTTTGCCTCCGCAACTCTGAACTGTATCCGACACTGCCAGGCAGTTCATCACCGTGGCCAGCATCCCGATGTAATCAGCTCTTGTCCTGGTGAAAGCAGAAAGCTCTCTGCCCCTTGCAAAATTGCCTCCGCCGGTAACAACACCAAGTTGATATCCGGCTGAGGCAACTTCTACAAGAACTTCGGCAATCCTGAAGACGGTATCCCGGTGAAACCCATTTCCGGCAGGGCCTGCCAGAATCTCTCCACTGAGTTTAAGAAGAACCCTGGGAGCTTTACCGGACCCGTCATCCATGCTAACCGCCTATCTGAAAGCGTGCGAACCTGTTTATAACAGTGTTCTCTCCTATTTTAGCTATAAGTGCTGTAACTGCATCTGAAACTTTTCCTGTTTCAGAATCGTGTACCCACTCCTGATCAAGAAGGCATATCTCGCTGAAGAATTTGTCCATACGACCTTCTACGATCTTCTCCTTAATATTCTCAGGCTTGTTGGATTCCGCAAGCTGCTTGAGAAGGAAGGTTTTTTCTTCTTCAACTCTCTCTGCAGGAACATCATCACGGGAAACAAAATCAGGAGCAGATGCAGCAATATGCATTGCTACCTGTTTGCAGAATTCCTGGAATGCTTCAGTGCGGGCAACAAAATCCGTCTCGCAGTTAACCTCTACAAGAACACCAAGCTTGCCAACTCCATGAATGTAAGAGTAGACAAGACCCTCGTTGGCCTGTCTGGATGATCTTTTGGCAGCAACTTTGACACCCTGTTCGCGAAGAAACTTGAGAGCGGTCTCAAGATCGCCTTCGCTCTTGTCAAGAGCTATCTTGCATTCCATCATGCCGGCTCCTGATATTCTTCTTAGTTCTTTAACTGTTTTTGCATCAACGGCCATTTTATTTCTCCTCGCTCTTGGCAGGCGCTGTCTCAACGGGAGCTTTTTTTACTGCAGGA
>JAGLDB010000320.1 GCA_023145935.1 Candidatus Sabulitectum sp.
GGAGGCGATCTTTGCCGGAGCAATGCTCTTGAAGAATTTGATCAGGGTTACAATCTCATTATTCATGCTGATCACTCTGAGGTACACAAACTTGCCACTGCGGGAAATGGGACTCTCGGGCAGTATATGTGGGATTCTGATTTTTCAACAATGAACAATTCCGGTAAGCCTTCCATACTGTGGACACTGGGATGCGAGACAGGGCACTTTGATGGAGCCTTCTCTTTCGCGGAGGCCGGTTTACTGGCTTCACAGAACACCGGTCTTGTGGCGGTAATGGCAAACGCCCGTGGCGGACTTCATGCTCAGAAGGTCACAGTCTATGCATTCTGCGATGCACTGTTCAATACCGGGTGGATTGCATCAATCCATGAATCGCAGTCGCTGCACTGGCCCCTCAGCTTTCTTGGTGAAGCATACAGATCGTCCAAGAATTCCACAGTTCTTTCCTTTTTCCACCTGAATCTTCTCGGTTCACCTCTGATGTATGTCTGGCGGGATGACCCTGCCTCTCTCTCTATTTCAGTACCGCCGATCCTGCTCCGGGAAGGTGTAGCCGGAAATATTCCAGTCACCGTAACAGATGGAGTGAACCCTGTTGAGGGTGTCACTGTATGTCTCTGGAAGAAAGATGAAATCTTTTCTCTACTGGAGACAAATGCTTCAGGACATGTTACTTTTACAGATGTTTGTATTGCTGACGGAAATGGTGAACTTGTTGTTACCGCAGTCAAGAGACGAAGATGGGTTAATTCAGGCGAAACTACAACTGTTGACTATCTTCCAGGTCGTATCATTATGGATGTTCTTCCTGCAGATATTCCCATAATATCCCTGAATGGGTTCTCTGTGGACCCACAGGGGGACGGCAATGCAAATCCCGGAGAAACTGTAGAGATCATCCTTACCGCACTGAACAGCGGAGAGGAGACGGGAACAGAGGTCTCTGTTGAGCTTTCCGTTGTTTCCGGCTCTGAGTATATCGATGCAGTGCTGAATTACCAGTCTGAATTCCCGGATATCAGTGCTGGTGATTCTGCTGAATCCATAGAACCTATAGTTTTAAGTATCCATTCTGGTGTTTCAGATTATTCAACAATCGAATTCAATCTGGCTTTTACCTATAACAGCAGCTCAGGTATTCTCCAGTGGAGCTCTCCACTGTTTCTTACAATTTACTCCGAGAGTTATGCTCTGACAGTTATGGATCCGTCAGCCGATAATTCAAACGGTCGAACCGCCACTATAGACATCAGCGATATGCTGCTGGCAAATTGCGGTCTGGGAACCGGGCAGAACCTCAGTATCACCGTCAACAACCTGATACCGGATGAACCATTCCAGGTGAATGTACTTGCACATCAGGAAATTGAATCAAATACTGCGTCCAGCCTGGACGGGCAGTTGAATCTCACTGTAATGCCTGCAGCACCAAATTCCATGTGGCTTGACCCGGAATTCAATAAATGCTTTATGGACATAACTGTTACCAGTGACGGTGGCTCCTTTACAGCAAGAAACATCAGCGTAGGTATCATCGCAGAGCTGCAGAATCAGGAAGTTACACCTCCCGAGAATCTTATTGCCTACGAAACCGGGGAGGATTTCATAAGTCTGGTCTGGGAACACACAGGCAATGTGGAAGCTGCAGGATACTACATTTACTGTGATGACGGCGTTGCAAGCTACAGGGTCTACCCTGTGCCTGTTCAGGTAAAACAGGCTACAGTTGAAGGGCTGCTTCCAGGAAGAGAATACACATTTGGAATAACCTCAGTTGATCATATTGGAAGAGAGAGTGAGCCCGCTTTGCTTTCTGTGAACACCGGTTGTCCTGTTGTTCAGGGCTGGCCCATCTATCTTGATGGTTCACCTGGAGGCGGAGCGGCAATTGCAGACATAGACAATGATGGATTTGATGAAATTATTGTTGCCACTTCTTTTGGTATCGTATACCTGATCGAGAGAGACGGAACCTTTGAAAAGCTCTATCCTCCGCCAGACTACGACTATGACCGGTTTCTTGGATGTGCTGTAGGAGATGTGGACGGAGACTCTCAACTGGAAATTGTAGTCTCCAGTCAGAGAAAGATCGAGGTTCTGGATCAGGAACAGGTTTCAGTTCTTCTCTTCGACCGGTTCGGAGG
>JAGLDB010000321.1 GCA_023145935.1 Candidatus Sabulitectum sp.
GATGCCTACCATCTAACTGCCCCGGACCCGGAAAGTGACGGGATGATTCGTGTTATGTCAGCAGCCTTGAAGGATGCCGGATTGGAATGCAGCCAGATCGGTTACATAAATGCTCACGGAACATCTACAGTACTGAATGACAAGTGCGAAAGCGCAGCAATAGTAAAGGTATTCGGTGAACATGCTGCTTCTTTGAAGGTCAGCTCAATAAAGTCAATGGTCGGACACCTTATGGCAGCTGCAGGGTCAGTAGAGTTTGTCTCTACTGTGATGAGTGTGTACACAGGCAGAATCCCACCAACCATTAACTACAGTGAACCTGACCCTGATTGTACTCTTGATTATGTCACAGGCGGGGCTGAATCTCTGGAACTCTATGCAGCTATAAGCAATTCATTTGGTTTCGGTGGAGGAAACTCATGTCTTGTTGTAAAAAAGTATCACAAAGCCTGACTTGAGAAACACTCATTCAGCAGCATAATTATTGCTGCAATATAAAGTTCACTTTTTATATGGAGTGACGTTCCCTAAGAATTGCTTATCCACTGGTGTCCTTCTGCACAATTGAAGAGAATTCTGTAAGCAGCTGTTTTGTTGTATTTCTGTATATCCTGAAACGAAGGCCGCCAAGGTGTTTACCTCCGTACCATCTTGCTACAAGTACCATGCAGTTCACCGTATTCAAGTTTCTCATAACTTCAAGGATACAGTTGCCTGATCCTGATTCACCACCATCGTTCTTTACCTCTGTACCATCAGATAGGCGGATTGCCCAGCTTAGGTGACTGGCTTTTTTCATTTTGAATTGTTTTGAAAGAGATCTTACTGTAACAGATTGATCGCTGCCTGAAAAGAATGGGGTGCCACAGGCCAGAAACCGGCTTTGTTTTTCCAGAACAGACGTTCCAGAAACGGTTTCCTTCAGGGTTCGTGCAGTTCCTATTAGAAAACCTCCGGGCCTGGACCAGTGACACCCTTGTCCGAAGACCGAGGAAATATACCAGTACAGAAAGCCATGGCAAGAGTTTTCAAATTCCGGAAATACTCTTAATAAGCAAGTTCATATCTCTCAGCTCTCTACTGGAATACATGAGCCGCAGCAACGGTGCTTTCAATTTACCGGTACCATGTTCGGCACTCACAGTTCCTCCCAGTTTAACAGCTTCAATTGATATCAGTTCCACTGCACGCTGTGCTTTTGATAGTTGATCGCTGTTTTCGGGAATCAGGTTTGCATGGAGGTGACCCTGGCCGGAGTGCCCGAAAATAACATACTCGACACCTGTATTCAGCAGAATGTCTTTCATTGTTCTGTAGTATTCTTCCAGCTTCTCAGGAGGCACAGCAGTGTCTGTGCTGATCTTGTGTATCAAGCTGTTCTTTGAAGAAATATTTGAAATGATCCTGTTCACCGTTTCCGGAAGCAGATGCCTTAGTTCCTTCAATCGTTTTCGTTCTATTTCGTCAAATCCTCCCCAGGTATCGTCAATTGAAATGCCCTTTTCTTCAAGAAGCATCTCAAGAGTTTCCAGGACGATGTCAAGCTCTTCCTCGGAAGCTACATCAATTGAAGTAAAAAGAACCCAGTCTTTTGACTGTGGATATGATTCCCCTGTGTTTTTTATCAGAAAGGGCAGGCAGGTTTCTGCCATTGCCTCTAACTCTCTCATTGGAAGATTTGAGCTTATCAGGTCACTGCGGAGTTCCCAGAACTGATCCTCATTGCAGAATACGGCGAAACTGGCAATGGCGTGTGGTTTTCTGCTCAGGATCAGATCAGCAGAAACGATCAGCCCAAGTTCCCCGTTACTGCCGATGAAAAGGTCGATCAGATCCATATTCGGCAGTATGTAGAGACCGGCGGTATTCTTTTCCGGTTGTGGTCTTTCCAGTTCCGGAAGAGTGATCGTTCCAAGAATTGGGTGGTCAAGTTTTCCCCTGTTGAACAAGTACTCACCTCTGTTTATGGTTACTTCTTTTCCCGATGGAAGAAGAACCTTCAGCCCGGCAACCCAGTTTCTTGTTGAACCGTATCTGTAACTACTCGCACCGGAAGCGTTGGTGGCAATAGTTCCTCCGATTGAAGCGGTGGTTTCCGTGGGCTCCGGTGGATAGAACATGTCAGGCTTTTCGGTT
>JAGLDB010000322.1 GCA_023145935.1 Candidatus Sabulitectum sp.
TTCTGTGTAATTGACCAGTCGAATCTGACTGAATCGTCATGCTGCATATTCAGCAGATTCAGCAATTTCTCCCTTGTTTCGTTAATAATACTGGCAAGCTGAGCCCTTCGCTCCTTATTGGAGACTGCTGTAGAATCAACAACATACCGAAATCTTTTCCTGGTATCGGATGATACAGGTCTGTCACCGTTCATGAATTGCCCCGCCGTCAGAAAGTTCTTCAAGAGTCATGGCCTTTTCTTCCGCATCGGCACTGGAAAGACCTCTTCGCAACTCTCTGCGCCTTGGAATCTCTCTTCGCTTTCTCTCAATATCCATTTTAAGCTTGGTGATCTCCCGGGTGGTTACTGATTCCAGAGATCCCACAATATCCGCACAATCACCTGAAACATCCTCTGGAAGCTCACCAAAAGCCAGCGAAGAATAGCCCTGCTCTATCTGTTTTCTAAAAACCGCAAGAATCTTTGCTGCCTGATCTGATTGCATATCCTCATCCCTAAGAAACGCGATCAGCCCTCTATCCAGAAGCCCTCCAGCTGTAATTGCTCTTAGAATACCCCTGTCTCCGCTTCCTATTTTGCTGTCCGACCTTCTGCTTCTCTTAACAAACTGTCTCTTTGAATCTCTTATTTTCTCGCTTGACCTGGCCAGTGCAGTTCTGGAATATCCTGTGAATTTCTCAACCTTACTTTGAAGATCTTCTTCCACCAGCGGATCTGAAGAGGCAACTGCCACTTCCAGAAGTCTTTTTGCAATCTCTATTCTTCCGGGACCATCCTGCATTCTGCCTCCAAGAAGAGAAATGCAGAATGAAATTGGATCAAAAGCTGAACCGATAAGTTGTTCAAAAGCAGCCCTGCCTTTTGCTCTCACATAATCATCAGGATCCATTTTTTCCGGCAGCCTGACAATAAGGGGGTATGCACCCTGAGCAAGAAGTGTTTTAGCTGCTTTAACTGCAGCTTTACCGCCGGCGGAATCACCATCGTAACAGATGTATACCTTGTCAGACATGCTCTTCAGGTTTCTAGCCTGTTTTTCCGTAAGAGCAGTTCCGCTGGTGGCAACTGTACCGGTGTAACCGATGGAAACAAGCCTGGCGTGATCAAAATAGCCCTCCACCAGAATTGCCATCCCCGACTCTCGCGCTCCTTTCTGGGCAGTGCTGTAACCGTAAAGAAAAGATCCTTTTCTGTATATGGTTGTCTCCGGGCCATTAAGATATTTGGGCTCAGCATCTCCCAGAGCACGGGCACCAAATGATACAACCCTGCCTCTTCTGTCACAAATAGAGAATGTAAGCCGATTCCTGAACCTGTCGTACGGGTTGCCTCTATCGGTGATAACAAGTCCGGCCTCACTCATAACTGACACTGAAAAATTCTTGCTTCGCAGATGATCAAGAAGAGCATTCCCCCCTGGAGCATATCCGATATCTGTTCCGGGAATATCATCATCAAACGATCTCTTCCGAAGGTATTCTCTTGCCTTTGTCCCAACAGACCCTCTGAAACAGGACCTGTAAAACTCCCCTGCCACTACCATGACTTCATACAAACCTCTGGACGTGTCAGAGGAGAGTGACCCGGAAGTAGATATCTCTAAGGTAATACCGTTTTCTTCCGCCAGCTCTTCAATAACTTCCAGAAAACTCAGATTCCTGTGCTTCATAAGGAAACTGATCACATCACCACCTTCCCCGCAGCCAAAACACTTCCATGTGCTTCTTCCGGGAAAAACAAAAAAACTGGGAGTTTTCTCTTTATGAAACGGGCATAAGCCTTTCCAGGAGCTGCCTGATCTTTTCAGCTCCACATATCTCCCGATTGTAGATATGATATCTGTGGAATCCTTTACCATCTCAACATCAATTGGTTTAAAGGCCACTGGATTCACCCCCTTAACAATACAATAGATGCACCTGTGCCGCCTTCTTCCGGGGAAGCCATGGAAACACTCTTCAGTCTCTTGTCCCGCCTGAGCCAGTCAGTAATGCCCTGCATCAATCGCCCCTTACCATGAATAACCCTGATCCTTTTCAGACCGATGGCAACACAATTATCCAGCTTTATATCAAGCTCGGCAATGGCCTCGTCAACAGTCATTCCCAGAAGGTTTGCTTCAGGATTTTCCTC
>JAGLDB010000323.1 GCA_023145935.1 Candidatus Sabulitectum sp.
TTAGTGGAACGTGTGTGGTTTCTTCATAAAGGGTGCGTCCATGCTCAATTCCACCATGCTCAAGGAATTCTTCTCCATGATCGCCTACAAGTATCACAAGAGTGTTCTCTGCCAGTCCCCTTGATCTGAGATCTGCCAGCATTCTGCCTATCTCAGAGTCCATGTACTGAAGCTCCCCGTCATAGAGGGCAACAAGATTTGCCATATCGGAAACCGTTGGGATCACTTCGCCTGAATTAACATCCATCATCTCGGTAACCCCTTCGCCCCACGAATCATCGAATTCACCATTATATGCCGGGTCGGTATAGAGCGATCGGAATGGCTCCGGTGCTCTGTATGGAATATGGGGGTCATAGAAGTGTATTGCGGCGAAGAAAGGCTTGTTCTGATCACTGGAGTCCAGCCATACGAGAAAATCATCTACCGTCGGTCCAGCCTTGCGAAGGCTGTTCCCGCTGGCTACACCCTGACAGTCGAAATGCTGAAATCCCCTGTGAAATCCAAAATCCTCGTTCATGAACATTACATTAAAGAATGCAGCAGTTCTATAGCCCTCTCTATGAAATGCCATTGGAAGCCATGGCACATCAGGAGAAATACCGTGAAACCCGGTGCTGCTTCTTCCTGCGCCGTGAACAACCGATGATACACCGGACAGTATTGTGGTCATGGTGGGAAGAGTCCACGAAGCCTGACCCTGGCAGTATTCAGCACGGGTTCCAGCTGCAGCCAGACTGTCGATGTACGGTGTTGTATTTCTCTCGTACCCGTAACAACTCAGGTGATCAGCCCTTACAGTGTCTGTTAGTATGAGAAGAACATTTACCCTGTTTTCTCTTCCACAGGAAGTAGTCAGAATTACCATCATCATGATTAATATCAGTAATATCTTTTTCATATCTCTTTCCTCAGTGACCGGCATCAAGCCAGTTGGAACCGGAACCTGTTTCAACAGTAAGAGGAACTTCCAACCGGAAGGCTCCCTGCATTTCTTCTTTCAGTATGAGTTCCGCCGTTTCTTTCTGGTTTTCAAGACATGTAAGAACCAGCTCATCGTGTACCTGCAGTACCAGCCCGGAACCTGGAAGTTCCCTCTTCAGTCTGCTTTCTACTCTTATCATTGCCAGTTTAATAATATCAGCGGCAGAACCCTGTACGGCGGAGTTAACCGCTGCTCTCTCCATCTGCTTGCGGGAAGAGCCTCTGGCTTCTTTCATTCCGGTAAACGATCTTTTTCTGCCAAGAATGGTTCTTGTCTCACCTGCCTCTTCCGCAGTTTTAACCATGTGAGTGTAGAACCTTTCTACTTCCGGATATGTTTCGTAGTATCGGCTTATAATTCCCGCAGCCTCTCCCCTTGAAATAGAAAGCCTCTGAGCAAGTCCGAAAGCACTGATACCGTATATGATAGAAAAGTTAACTTCCTTTGCTTTTCTTCTGTTATCAGGGTCAGCATTGCCAAAAAGAGCCAGGGCGGTCTGTGAATGAATATCTGCGCTATTTCTGTATGCTTCTCTTAATGTACCTTCCCCTGCAAGGTGCGCAAGAATCCGAAGTTCTATCTGGGAATAATCTGCAGTGACAAAAATATGCCCCTTTACCGGGGGAATAAAGCACTTTCTGATCTCCCGCCCTCTGCTGGTTCTGATGGGAATATTCTGAAGATTGGGGTTGCTTGAACTGAGCCTTCCCGTGGCAGTCACAGCCTGGTTAAAATTTGTATGGATCAGTCCGGTTTGTGGATTGACATATTGCGGAAGTTTCTCAACATAGGTATTCAACAGCTTTGAAAGCTCTCTGAACTCAATAAGAGTCTCTACAAATGGATGTTCATTACGAAGTTTTGTGAGAACTGTCATGTCCGTTGACCTGGCACCTTTCGATGTCTTTCTAACTGGATCAAGTTTTAATGTATCAAAAAGGATTAATGCCACCTGTTTTGGGCTGGCCAGATTTACAGATCTGCCGGTCTGGCTGGATGCAAGTGTCATCAACTGGAAGATCTTACTGCTGATAAGATCACCCTCGTGGCGCAACGCATCGTTGTCTATGCCTATGCCCCGGTTCTCCATGTCTGCCAGAACAGAAGAGAGCGGGAGCTCTACCTCTCTGTAAAGTTTTTCAAGCT
>JAGLDB010000324.1 GCA_023145935.1 Candidatus Sabulitectum sp.
CCCTCAGGGTCAACAAGCAGGTCAATTTCAGCTCCGGAATGTGTTCCCCAGAACCAGGCCTTTCTGTCTCCAGTAAGGGATAGAACTTGCTCCAGAGCAAAACCCTCCCATGAGGCTCCTGCTTTTATATGACTGAGAAGATCTCTGGATGATTGAATTGAGAGAAGAGAATGTAAAATACCGGAATCTCTGATAAACACTTTGGGAGATCGTACCTGTCTTTTCTTCATGTTCACATACCATGGCTGCAGCTTTCTAACCATGAAGGTGCCACAAAGAATGTCCAGGTAAGCTGCTGCAGTTTTTTCTTTTTCTCCAAGAGATCTGGAGAATTCAGCGGTATTCCATTTCTGACCGTGATAATGAGCGAGCATGGTCCAGAATTTCCTCATTGCCTCTGGAGGGATTCGAAAGCCCAGCAGAGGGATATCCCGTTCAAGAAATGTTCTTGTGAAGTTTTCTCTCCAGCGTATACTGGCCACTTGGCTTTCTGCAAGGAAGGAGCGAGGAAAGCCACCCCTCAACCAGAGATTTCTCCAGGAGAAGTCGGAGACTTCCTGAAGGTTAAAGCCGGACATATCCACAAAACCAATTCTTCCAGCGAGAGTTTCTGAGACCTCTCTCACGATCTGCGGGGAAGAGCTTCCAAGAACTAGAAACTTCGCTTTGCATGATTGATCGTCTACCAGAACACGAAGAATCTCATAGAGTTCAGGCATTCGGTGTATTTCATCAAGAACGACCAGGCCACTTAATTCACCAAGAACCATGATCGGATTTCTGAGAGCAGCCCGATCAAGTGGATTTTCAAGATCGAAAAGGTTAATCGGTTGAAATTGATGAACTGAATGAGCAAGCGTGGTTTTACCACATTGCCTGGGACCAAGGAGAGCGGTGACAGGATTCACTCTAATACTGAATAAAAGTTGGTCTAAAAGTTTTTTTCTTTTTATCATGTGTTGAAAATAACATTGAAATCATGCAAGTCAAGGGCATGATTTCAATGTTAATCCATCAGAGTTATTCCTGTGTTGTATGAAGTGAATCAATTTTTGAATACCACACCACACCATCTCTGATGATGTGTTCCAGCAGTTCTCTGTTTGAAACAGAGCTGTATCGCAGCAGGTCAACTTCAAACGGAACAACAGATTGGTGAATTTGCTCAACTAGAATTGCCTGATCTGATAAAGTCAGTTTATCCCCGAACAGAGCAAGATCGATATCAGAAGTGGGAGTAAATGTATTGATAGCTCGAGAACCGAATAGTACAATCTGCTCAACTCGCGGGTTGGCGATTAGTATGTTGATTATGATGTTTTTGTACCTGCTATTTAACCTGTCAGTTTTCATGTAGTCTTTGTTCCAGCCGATTGTGTATGGCGGTCAACAGCGGGTAATAATCATTTTTAATTAACCGTTCTGCTTCAAGTGCTGTTTCTTCTTCATAAGTATGACTGAGGAGGTTTAGCTTGAGCAAGGCATCAAGAAATATCTCACAATTCTTTTCACTTACAAATGTAAGTTCAAAGCTCTTTCGAATTACCTGTCGCGGACTTTTCAAGTCATAACCTTCATACAAAAGCAAGTCTTTCAAAGTTTTCCAGGAGAGTTCAAAAGTATATCCGAAAATTTGAATCAGCCCGGCTCGTTCCAGAACCGAGAATTCTTTTTTACCGCAGGCAAGCTTTAATTGAGTCAACGCCCTGGCAAAATGATCGAATCTTTGTTGCCATCTGTTTTTATCAATGGAATTCATTTCAGCTCTCCCTTCACCCACAAATTTAATACATTTGTCACTGCGATGATACTTTACGCAAGGAATCGATGCCAATCACAGGGGTAAGCGCAGCAGTTTCAAATCAAGTTTGTTTTTCAGAAAGGAAGTAGAAAAGGGGGCAGCGGATGCTGCCCCCAAAAAGTATCTGTAACTTCTTAACCTAGCGAAGAACCATTGCCTGTGTGGAAACGGTGCCTGCAGGGGTTGTAAGGCGAACGAAGTAAACACCACTGGAGATGTTCTCTGGTGTCCAGCTTACGGAGTGGTTACCGGCAGCTACTTCTTCGTTAACCAGTGTATCCACAGCACGACCGGAGAGGTCAAACACCTGAACGGTGG
>JAGLDB010000325.1 GCA_023145935.1 Candidatus Sabulitectum sp.
GCGACGGCGCCCCGTGCAACAACCGTCTTGACCTGTCCGGGGAAACCCGCCTTGCAGCGAGCCTTGCGTCACTTAAAGCACCTCCAGGCACCATATCAGGAAAGAAATGGGCAGAGATAAGCGGCAAACAGGCAGCAGAGTTCTTTAACTTTACAAACTTCGAGAATGACAAAGTTCACCTGAACCTCACTGTAACAGAAGAGGATGAACTGGCTCTCTCAGAAGACAAACAGAGATATCTGAATGAGATCCCCAGAGCAGGCCGGGTAACAAAAGTTGAATGCAATGGAAAGATCCTATACGACCATGGTGAATTCCCCACTCTGCCCAAACTTCCCATGAGCATAAAAGAAGCACGAGAAACAGTCTGGAACAGAGCCCTGAAACTGGGTATGCAACCGTGACAACAGCGGTATCAGTTGCCATCCCCAGACCCATAACCGAGACATACACATACCTGCTTCCTGAAAGCATGCAGGGCGGTACCCTTCCGGGCTGCCGTGTGGTGGTTCCCCTTGGCCCTACAAGAGTTGTTGGTGTTATCTGGGAAGCCAATGTTACAGTAACAGAGAAGCTCAAACCAAGATTAAAAAAGGTTATACAGCGGCTGGACTCAAATCCCCTGCTAACAGAAAGTGTTCTCAAGCTTCTGAAATGGGCAGCGGATTATTACATGACACCGCCAGGCATGGTTGCCGCAGCAGCTTTTCCCCCTGGAATGCAGGGCAGTGCTGTAAGAATAATTGAAGTAGGCAGCGACTCATCACTTAAACAGTACACGAACAAAAGAAAAACAATTGAGTACAAACTTCTTACATCTCTTGTACCTAAGAATATTCCACTGGACAGCATCCTGGCAGACGAGGCAGCAAAGGGGAAAGTAAGAAGCTGGTGGCAGCCAAAAAAATTGCCTCCACCAAAACAGATCTCCATTATTGAACCCCTTGTTCCACCGGAGCAGCTGACCTCAGCTGGCCACTCATTAAAGAGTAGAGCTCCCAAGCAGGCAGCTCTTCTTCTAACCCTGGCATTGACAGGAACGATACCGAAAACAGAGCTTCTCAGAACAACCAGAGCCAGCCGGAACTCCCTTGAGCGTCTCCGTCACCTGAGACTGGTGAAAGAAACAATTATAGAAGTACCCCGCGACCCCATGCTCAACACCCCGGACCTGGAGAACAAACCACCTCCAACCCTTAACAAGCATCAGATCGAAGTAATAGAAGAAGTAACTACAGCAATAAATACAGAAACAGACAAAGAGAAGGAAAAAAGAAAAGAAAGAAAAGAAAGAAAAGGAAAAACATTCCTGCTTCACGGTGTAACCGGCAGCGGTAAGACCGAGGTCTACCTCAAACTCATTGAGAAACAAACAAAGCAGAACAGAGGTGCCATAGTTCTGGTTCCTGAAATATCCCTTACACCTCTTGCAGTAAGCAGGTTCAACAACCGTTTCCCGAACAAGGTGGCAGTGCTTCACAGCGGTCTTTCCAAGGGGGAAAGACTGGATGCATGGAGCATGGTGGAGCGGGGTGAGCGCAGCATAGTAATAGGCCCGCGCAGTGCCATCTTCGCCCCTGTTAAGAATCTTGGAATAATAGTAGTGGATGAAGAGCATGACGACAGCTACAAGCAGAGCTCTATGCCCAGGTACAACGGCCGTGACCTTGCAGTGGTCAGGGGAAGCATCGAAAAGATCCCGGTGATACTTGGCTCTGCCAGCCCTTCTGCCGAGAGCTGGCAGAATGCCCAGCTCAACCGCTACACTCTTCTAACCCTGCCGGACAGAGCCACCAAAAGAGAGCTTCCGAAGATCACCCTGATCGATTCCAACAAGCAGGAATTCACTCTTCTTTCAAGAGAACTGCTGGCTGGAATAGGCAAGCGCACAGCAGCAGGCGAACAGAGCATCATACTTATCAACCGCAGAGGCCACTCCCCCATACAGATGTGCATGGCCTGCGGTCATGTGGAGAAGTGCCCCGCCTGTGAAATATCAATGACCTATCACCGCCACGGTGAAATACTCCGCTGCCACCACTGCGGCCACTGGAAAAGCGCGAAAACAAGATGCCCACAGTGCAAGGGCGAAGAGTACAAAAGACAGGGCC
>JAGLDB010000326.1 GCA_023145935.1 Candidatus Sabulitectum sp.
ATCCAGTTTTTCCGTGGATTCCATGCAGGGTATTGATCCATGGCGGGATCATCTGTCAATTGAATTAGAGTATCGCTGTCCACATTAATCAGATAAATCTCGTAGTTGCCGGTTCTGTCGGAAGAGAAAGCTACCCAATGGTCGTCGGGACCCCATGTGGGGTGTATATCATCAGCGGAATTCTGTGCCAGTACTTTTGAATTACTGCCGTCCGGGTGTGCTACCATTATGTCCCAGTCATCAGAAACAGAAGCTCTGTGCTGGAATAGAACCCAGGTACCGGTTTCAGGGCTGTAGGAGGGTCGCAGAATGTCTCCGTCAGGAAAGCCGGTCTGCAGCGCAGGAGTTTCCAGTGAGTCTGGGGTGTGCTGGTATGGGATCTGATACAGTCGCCAGTCTCCGGTTACTTGACAGCAGTAGAGAATGCTGTCTCCCTGGATATTATATGTAGGGAAGGCGTTCATCAGACTGTCCTGGATGTGAACTGTAACATAAGTGTCATTACCTGCAATTGATCTTATCTGGCTGCGAAGGCTGTCGGTATTAAGGGCTGTGTATACAATTCTGCCATTAACGGTGTTCCAGGCTCCCAGAGGGCCCATGAATTCATCCATGCTTGTAAAAGTTCGCTCTGCCGGAGCATTAAGTCCGTCTGTTCCAAACAGTCTGGTGGAGCCATCGGCAAAAGTGGAGAAAAATAGAACATCCCCATAGGGAGACCACGACAAAGCAGTGTCAGCGTATATTCCTGAAAGCCATAAGAAACCGCCATCCGGCCAGATCTCATCTTCTTCCGGGCTGTAACAGGAAGCTAAAAGAAGGGTTGTAGCAAGCAGAGTAAGAACTGTTTTCTTCATTATTTATCCTGTTCCGTGTTATCCAATGGTTTGATATCGGCTCCAAGATTGTTCAACCGTTGAACAATATTCTCGTAACCTCTTTCAATTTGATGTACATTGTGAATGACGCTTTCACCAGTTGCACAAAGAGCTGCTGTGAGAAGTGCCATCCCTGCTCTTATATCCGGGCTGGATACTT
Organism: Candidatus Sabulitectum sp.; assembly: GCA_023145935.1. Next base: position 1,039 of record JAGLDB010000326.1, read on the forward strand.
CTGTTCCAACAAGCCTGGAAGGTCCTGAAACAACAACTCGGTGGGGGTCACAAAGAATAAGAGCAGCTCCCATTGCTGCAAGCTTATCCACAAAGAACATTCTAGATTCAAACATCTTTTCGAAGATAAGGCTTGTTCCAGTAGATTGAGTGGCAACAACAACAGCAGTGCTGGTCAGGTCAGGAGAGAATCCCGGCCAGGGAGAGTCGTAGATGGTGGGTATATTGCCGCTTCTGTCAGGTCTGACTTTAAGATCCTGATTGGCTGGAACCACAAGAACACCGTTTTCATAGAAAACTTCCACCCCAAGCCTGCCGAGACCGATCATTGTGGGTCTGATGATATTCTGCGGTACCCCTGGAATTTCAACTCTGCCGTGGCAGCAGGCGGCCAGGCCTATAAAACTGCCGATCTCAATGTGGTCCGGGCAGATAGTGTGAGTGGTTCCGTTCAACAGCTTACCCTTACCATGAACTATTATCCGATTCGTACCCTCTCCCTGAATATCCGCGCCCATTGCATTAAGCATCACTGCAAGATCCTGAACATTCGGTTCACAGGCTGCGTTGTATATAATCGTTGTTCCTTTTGCTACTGATGCCACCATAAGCACATTTTCGGTGGCAGTGACACTGGGTTCATCAAGGTGTATCTCTGTACCGGTAAGACCGTTCGGTGCTTCAATCTTTATCAGTTTACCGTTGAATGAGACTTTTGCGCCAAGCATCTCCAGAGCCAGGAAGTGCGTATCAAGCCTTCTGCGCCCTATTACATCACCACCGGGTGGGGGAAGCTGCACTGATCCTGTTCTGGCCACCAGAGGCCCTGCTAGAAGTATTGAAGCTCTGATAGTTCTGGAAAGTTCATCGCTTAGGGATTCGGAATCGATATTTGTAGCTGTTATGGTAACAGTGTGTGGGTCAGAGCCCTTTGCTGCATCTGCTCCCAGGTGGCGAATAAGGTTGATCATGGCTTTTACATCACGGATATCGGGGCATCTGTGCAGAGTAACAGGTTGATCAGTAAGAAGAGTTGCAGCGAGAATAGGCAGTGCGGCATTTTTGCTTCCAG
>JAGLDB010000327.1 GCA_023145935.1 Candidatus Sabulitectum sp.
CCCTTTAATGCTTTTGCCCGGGAAGTCAGGGTGGGTATCTACGAAAACTATCCAAAGGTATTTACCACAGATCAGGGGGAACCATCGGGAATCTTTGTTGATATCCTGGAGAGTATCGCCAATGATGAAGGCTGGACTCTTCAGTACATACACGGCAACTGGGCAGAATGTCTTGAGCGGCTGGAATCAGGAGAGATCGATCTGATGATGGATGTGGCCTACTCCGATGCCCGTGATGAAATTTATGACTTCTGTGATAACAACATCGTCAGTAACTGGGCGCAGGTGTACACTCGCGATGATCTTGAAATAGACATTCTCACAGATCTTGAAGGCATGCGTATTTCCACCATGCACGGTGGAATTCATCTGATACGCCTTGAAGCGCTGATTGACGGTTTCGGCATGAATTGTGAGATTGTTCTGGTTGATGATTACGAAACAGTATTTATGCAGCTTCATGCAGAGGAAGTTGATGCTGGAGTTGTTAACCGTGTGTTCGGGTATGCAAATGCTGAAAGATTTGATATATCCAGAAGCCCTGTTGTGTTTTCTCCTGCCTCTCTGCGCTATGCTGTCAAGGCAGGTTGCAATGACGATCTTATAGTAGCAATTGATACTCATCTTACCGTTATGAAAGATGATCCCGGTTCTGTTTATCATCAGACTCTTCGCAAGTGGCTTGGAGAAACTTCCAGATTCACCATGCCGGGATGGATAAGAACGTCTGTATTGATAGCTGTTGCCACAGCAGCATTGCTTTTTGCCATGACCATACTTTTGAGGCATAAGGTAAAGGCAAGAACAAGGGATCTTGTAAACACCAACCTTGAGTTGTCAAAACAGGTAAAAAAAACAATGAAAGCTCATCTGGATCTCAGGCTCAGTGAAGATATTAGAATTCGTCAGGAGCGGCTCAGCGCACTGGGGCAGATGGTTTTTGGCATTGCTCATGACTTCAACAACATGCTTACTCCTATTCTTGGCTATTCTGATCTTCTGCTGGAAACTCGCAGAACTACTGACTTTCCCGGCAGATTGCTTGAATATTTGAAGATCATCGGGAAATCAGCAGAAGATGCACGCGAAACGGTTAAAAGGCTTCAGGAATCCATGCGGGCGGATACCGGTCTATTGATGGAATCTGTTATCATATCTGAGCTGGTGTCGGAAGCCGTCAGGTCTGTTCAGCCGATCCCGAGTTCTGTTCCTGAGCATATTTCCAGCTGGGTAAAAGTCACTGAGTCTGTTCCAGATGATCTGATTGTTACTGTGTGCAGAAGCCAGCTAAAGGAGGCTCTGCAGAATATTCTTATTAATTCAATCCACGCAGTCTCCCCGGGGGATGAAATTCATGTCGTAGTATTTGCAGATTCAGAGAAGGTAACTCTTGAAGTTGCTGATACCGGTAAAGGAATGTCAGAAAAGGTTTTGCACCAGTGTACCGAGCCGTTTTTTACCACGAAGGGTTCTCTGGGTACAGGGATGGGGCTGGCAATGGTTTACGGTATTATGCAGCGCCACTGTGGAGAGCTGAAAGTGGAAAGTACTCTGGACGAAGGAACCACAGTGACAATGACATTGCCACTTGTTCAGGATACTGCAGAAGCAATTGATATTGAAGCATCGAATTTTCCAGTGACGCCCATGAAGGTTCTCATTATTGATGATGATGCCAGTTCACTGAAACTTATAGCAGCACACCTCGAGCATGATGATCATTCTGTTACAGCAATTGAGGATTCTGTTGAAGCGGTGTCTGTGTTTCAGAACGGTGATTTTGATCTAGTGATCACAGATATGGCAATGCCTGATGTTTCAGGAGAGGAGTTGGCTCAGCAGATAAAGAGCATATCTCCCGATACTCCAATCCTCATGATAACTGGTTTTGCTGTATTATTAAGAGATAAATACCATTATCCAAAGGGGATCAGCTTTATTGTTGGAAAACCATTTACTCTTGGGGAGCTTAGAAGCGGGATAAGAAAAGCCCTGGGTATTCTTCCATAGGCATGAAAGTGAACTCTTTGACAGAATGCTTGTTCTAAGATCTGTCACTGGGATTTTTAGGGAGCAGAGTATGAGAGTTGTTCATGAAACTGAACCGA
>JAGLDB010000328.1 GCA_023145935.1 Candidatus Sabulitectum sp.
AAGGTTCTTACTTCTTCAGATAGCTCATGGCCATAATTACAGCCCCCTGAGGATCCTGCAGTACGCAGAAGCGACCCACATCGGGAATGTCAAAAGCAGGACGAATCATCTTGCCGCCAAGTTCAGTAACACTGGCAACCGTTGCGTCCACATCGTCTACGGTGATGTAGATGTCCCATGAAGGGGGCATATCTTTGCTCTCTACCACCATTGCCATGATGCCGGCGACAGGAACACCATCCACCTTTACCATGGTGTACTCACCCTGGGAAATGGGAACTGTATCATATTCCCACCCAAACAGACCTTTGTAGAATGCTTTAGCACCTTCCACATCAGTTGTCATAAGTTCGAACCACCCGAAAGCTCCATGCTTCATACACAAATTCTCCATCTTTGTCTCCTCTCGAAAAAGTTGAATTCCCGAACAAAGGTAAACATATGTATACAAGCGTCAATGTCAAGTGAAAAAGCTGTATAATGCTGTAGATAAGGAAAAGACGCTGAAGAAGTAACAAACAAAGCCAGGCACAGAACAGGCAAAACACATAATAGAAGGAATAGCATGCGAACAGCAATCATAATTCTGATGCTTCTGATAACAGTTTCTTTCGCTGAAGAATTCAACCGTCATTCCCTGTCAATTGGATTCATGCCATACCCCGAAGGATACAAGTATCCCGAAGTTGGATATGAATATGCACTCTCAAAGAATGACGCAATTGGTTTTTCAACAACCCTCGCGGTAGTCAACCGTTTCGCATATACCAGAAAGATCGGATACTTCTGCCTGGCAGCCGGCATCGGTTATGCATCAGCCAATCTGGACATTGATGATGCAGCAACACTCTACACACTCACAGCTGAATACAGGCAATCATTCGGAGACAACTTCTACACTAAACTGGTTGCCGGCGGTCTCTTTACCAGCGATCCTCCTGAATACATGCCCTGGCTTCCAATCCTGCAGCTGGGTTTCGGCTACGGCTTCTGACTGAACAAATCCTGAAGACAGCAAGAGGTAGCTTCAATCTGATTTCATGAGAACTCAGAGAATACTGGGAACTATGAGGGAATTGAGATTTGCAAAAGAAATCAGAGCTTGCTGTAAAACAGAAGATCAGCCTTCGAAAGAACAAAGCAAACGAATTGATGTGGCATGCATTTGGAAGCATAGGAAATGTGATGCTGTGATTTGTCAAAGAACCAGCAATAGCAATGTCGGATTTTAACATATAACCAACATTATCAATGTTGGTATCTGTATGCAATGTTAGGGCAAGAGGATAAATGGAAACATCGTATCTGCAAAGGTTGATAAATGATCAGCGAGAGGAGTTTCTATCAAAGAAAACCGGAACTCCCCGAGAGGTTGCCTGGAATGATCTGCTTGATCCGGGCAGAATTATTGCCTTCACTGGTATTCGGAGATGTGGTAAATCTACTCTTCTCAGGCAAATTGCTGAAGACGCCAATGGCGGCTTCGTATACTTGAATTTTGATGATATCAGGCTCTCTGGTTTTTCAGAGTCTGATTACGAAGTACTTATCACTCTTTTTTACAAACAAAGCAAAGAAGTCATTTACCTGTTTGATGAGATTCAACTCGCTCCTGTATGGGAACGCTTTTTGCGCAGAATGCATGACAATGGAGCAAGCATCGTTGTTACTGGATCAAACAGTTCTCTCCTCAGTAATGAACTTGGAAGTCATATCACTGGTAGATACCCTAAACAGGAATTGTTTCCATTTTCATTCAGTGAATCTCTGATGCATGTTAACCTGCCGCAAAGTGTGTCCACAACTGCCGGTACAGGGCTCATGCTTCAGAAAAGTTTCGAATACACTGAATCCGGTGGCTTTCCTGAATACCTGATTCATCAAAGGCGTGAGCTTCTGGAACAGTTATTCAAGGATATTCTTATCAGAGATATCATAGCAATGCACGGGATACAGGAAAAGCAAAGAATACAGGATTTGGCCCTTTACCTTATGTCCAATCCCGGGGCAAAGATATCCTATGGAAAACTGGCTCGAAGGATTGGTTTTAAAAGCCACACTTCAGTAAAGGAATACCTTGGTTATATGGAGGATGTGTATCT
>JAGLDB010000329.1 GCA_023145935.1 Candidatus Sabulitectum sp.
ATCCCGAATAGAATCCTGATCCACTGGCATACCAGGAGTATGCCAGCATCAACTCATCTGAAGAGTCCAGGTTGATGTTGGCAGCAGTTATCCATTCTCTGGAGTAACCTGCGACGGATTGGGGAAGTACTTCCTGATCCAGTACCGTCAACGTATTCTGCTCCACAGTTAAAATAAAGAGAGACAGAGGATCATTCGTTTCCTCGGGACAGACAAATGCTATTTCCAGTTTGCCTTTTTCCGGGAAAACTTCAGCAAGGGTTACACCATGGGGACCTCTCAACAAGTTCCCAGGAAGCAGACCATGTTCAAAACTGTACAGAACTGAACCATCGGCTCCATTCAGAACCAGAAGCTCATCTCTTGTGTCCACTACGATCTCATCTCGACTGTCGCCGCAGACGTCACCTGCCGCAGCAACTGTAAAACCTCCAAATCCTTCACCCACTATGAAGAAATATGGCCCTGTTCTCCAGAGAGTTTCACCTGTTTCAGGCGCAAAAGCCATAATTTCAATACCGGAAATTGCTACAATCTCAAGATCGCCATCACCGTCAAGGTCAACAAGCAAAGGTGGACATTTCACCGATGACGGAACACTAACAGGCCAGTTATCCTCATTGGGGTAAGTATCCAGTATTCTGAAGCTGCCTGAAGCACTGTTATTGGGTTGCCATGAATCGGTGCAGATTTCATCAGGATCAGCTTCCGCAAACAGTTCTACAGTTTCTTCATCCCCAAAGCCCAGGGGTATGTCCCACTTAAAGAGAAGTGCCTGTTCTTCATCAGCAGCAAGGCCGCTGGTGCATCTCTCTGTGAGAGAATAGGAAGTCTCTTCCCAGATCACTGTGAGATCAACATCGAATGGGTCCGAAGCTATTGCTCCTGCATTCCTGACCACAACAGAAAATCCAATTGTTCCGGTGCTTCCTGCCACGGGATTAGTCGGATAAACATTTTTATCTAAATCAAAAGGAGAAATTATCAAATCACACATGTTCCTGTATTTCACTCGATCTCCCAGATCCAGGGCAGGATCTCCAAGGAGATTAAACTGGCCCAATGCCTTGCAAAAGGATTCGCCATTCCAGAATTCACTCAAATAAGCAAGTCTGCCTGCAGCTATTGCCTCTCCCTGCTTTGTAATGCTCTGGTAGTATATACTTTCTAAAACACCCTTACCTATTGAACCATAATATGATATGTACGAGGATACACTTCCTGCATACACTCCAATCGCCCCTCCCTGGGTGTTCTTGATGAAATCCTCGGCAAGGCAGTCAGACTCAAAATCATATGGAGGCAGATCATCTGTTGGCTGGTAGCATAAACATGTGTGGATATTGATATTCTCATGGTCATACTGTGTATGGTTAAACGTTCCTGCCGTGCAGCAGATTATCATTATAAATGGATGCCAGTGGTCTGCGAAGGATCCAAGGGCGAGTACATCAAGATCATTAAAGGTTGAATCGGGTAACCCAAAGTTCTCTTCCTGCCAGTTCAAACCTGCTGAAAACATGTGGAAATCTCCGTGATCTACATAAAATGCCACTTGAGATCCTCTGTTGAAAACCAGGTTGCATGCAGCTTTCCAGTCAGCGCTGGTCATGCTGCTGCCGTCGGGGTTGGGAGGTCTGGAATTGTGCGTGTTTTCTCCATCACCACAGTAGTAGTTATCCCAGTCATAACCCATCTAGGTGCGAAGAGTGTCGGTCCAGCCAACTGAAGGATCCCATGTATCCTCAGTAATAAATAAATCCTTATTTCTCACTGTTCCAGCAAGCCTTGTAAGGTATCTTCGATATTGAAGGCTGGCTGGGCCCGACCCCACAACTGGTTCCTCGTACTCTTCGATAAGATCAATCATATCCTGAAGGTTATCTGTATCTCTTGCCGGTAGTCTGCCTACTATCATATCGGGAAACGATGAAGGAACTATTCTGGGTTCATCAAAATAGACAAACCATTCATCATTCCCGTAACCATACACACTTTCAACAAAAGTCGGCAGGAACCATGGACCTATTGTTGTGCAGGATCCGTCTTCATGGTCTCCAATCAACAGTAAATACGATGGTCT
>JAGLDB010000033.1 GCA_023145935.1 Candidatus Sabulitectum sp.
TCCTCTGTAGTCTGAATCTATAGTGCCGGGAGAGTTAAGTACAGTTACCCCGTGTTTCAGAGCCAGCCCGCTTCGCGGTCTGATCTGCCACTCGAATCCATGGGGAATGGCAACCTGTATTCCTGTTGGAATAAGCATGATCTCACCCTGAGGTATGTACACTGTATACTGAACAGCAGCGCGAAGATCCACTCCGGCAGAGTAGCGGGTCGCTGGCTCCGGCAGAGGCATATCCTCATTTCCAGCTGTTTGTTTCACAAGAATTTGCGCCATAGACTTCCTGTACAAATGAGGGGGGCGGTCTTGCGACCGCCCCCAAAAGGCTTATTCCTCAGAGTCGCCTGTTTGATCAACATCCTTCATATTAAGATCGATCTTTCCATCATCTCTGATCTTGTTTACCTTAACTCTGACCTTCTGTCCACGCTTAAGAACATCAGAAACATCGTTAACGCGTTCCTTGCTGATGTTGCTGATGTGAACAAGACCGTCAGTTCCGGGCATGATCTCTACAAAAGCTCCAAACGTCTGTATACTGACAACTGTGCCCTCATAGATCTTACCGATTTTGGCTGTTCCAACAAACTGATCTATAAGCTTAAGAGCATGATCTGCCTTCTCACCGTCATTTGTAAGAATCGTGACCATACCATCATCATCGATGTTGATCTCGGCACCGGACTCTTCAGTGACAAATCTGATGTTCTTTCCACCAGGACCGATCAGCTTGCCTATTTTTTCCTTATCGATCTGAACCGTAATAATCCTTGGAGCATACTCGCTGAGGTCGGTACGGGGTTTGTCTATGCAGGCATCCATACTCTCGAGAATAAGAAGCCTGTTCTCTCGTGCCTGATGAAATGCATCAACAAGAAGTTCCTGAGATACTCCCTCGACTTTAAGATCCATCTGAATGGCATTAATTCCATTGGATGTTCCCGCGATCTTCAGATCCATGTCGCCCAGGTGATCTTCCACACCGGCAATATCGGAAAGAACTATTGTGCTTTCGCCGTCTGTAACAAGACCCAGAGCGATTCCTGCAACATTGCACTTGATCGGTACACCGGCATCCATAAGACAAAGTGATGCACCGCATACTGTTGCCTGTGAAGATGATCCGTTTGATTCAAGAATATCTGAAACCACCCTGACTGTGTAGGGGAACTCCTCAGGAATAATACTTTCAATCGCGGTCTCTGCAAGGTGACCATGACCTATTTCGCGTCTGCCCGGGCCCCGCACAGGTCTTACTTCGCCTACACTGAAGCTGGGGAAGTTGTAATGAAGCATGAAACTCTTCTTGTATTCTCCAAGAAGCGCATCAATACGCTGTTCATCTCTATCGCCACCGAGAGTAGTGGTTACAAGTGCCTGAGTCTCTCCCCTTGTGAAAAGAGCCGAACCGTGTGTTCTTGGAAGAACACCAACTTCACAGGTTATCTCTCTGACCTCTGTGCGCTCACGGCCATCGTAGCGAATGCCATCTGCAAGAAGTCTTGAACGAACATATTCCTTCTCTGCTTTGTAGACGGCTTTCTTAATGTCGCCCTTCCACTGGGCATCATCCTCTTCAACATCAAATTTTTCTGCAACAGCCACAGCAGCACGCTCTTTGGTGTTTGACAATGCAGCTGCCATGTTTTCTTTGTTGCCTTTGCCGTATACAGCACCAAGTTCTTCAGCCATAATTGGAAGAACTATATCTTCGTAAAGGCCCTCTGGAAGCTGAGGAATAATGACTTCCTTCTTTTCAACTCCCACAAGCTTCTGCAGCTTAAGCTGAAGCTCGTTTATCTTTGCTCCCTCTGCAGCAGCAGCAGCAATGGCACCTGCAATTATTTCTTCCGAAAGTTCATTGCAGTGACCTTCAAGCATCACAACATCGCTACCCTTAACGGCAACAACAAGCTCAAGATCACTGACTTCAAGCTGTTCAACTGTTGGGTTGAGAACGATCTCTCCATCAACACGACCGACCCTGACTGCACTTACAGGACCATCCCATGGTATGTTGGATATCATCAAGGCAGCCGACCCGCCTATCAATCCAAGAAGGTTTGGATCATTGACCCCGTCTGAACTCAGAACAAGGCAGTAAACCTGTGTCTCATCCTTAAATCCTTCAGGGAACAGCGGCCTGAGCGGTCTGTCAATAAGACGGGCGGTAAGAACTTCTTTCTCGCTTGGGCGCCCTTCTCTCTTGAAAAAACCACCGGGTATCTTGCCTGCAGCTGAAGTTCTCTCTCTGTACTCTATTGTAAGCGGAAAAAAGCTAAGCTCACGGGTTGCAGGTTCACTGCAGGCTGCCACAAGAACCGCTGAGCCCCCGTACTGGATGTAAACAGATCCATGGGCCTGTTTGGCCATGCGTCCGGTTTCAATTATTAGTTTTTTTCCGGCAATCATTTCTTCAACGATAGTTTTCATACTTTCCTTACGTCTAACTACTTTGTCTGCAGACCGTCTGCCTGCAGGCTTTTCCGAACAATTTATCTTCTAAGACCAAGATCCTTGATAACGTTTCTGTATCTGTCAACATCTGTAGCTATCAGATAGTTCAAAAGACGGCGTCTCTTGCCAACCAGCATCAGAAGACCTCTGCGGAAGTTGTTATCCTTGGGATTTGCTTTTGCATGCTCAGTAAGCTGCTTGATTCTTTCCGTGTGAATAGCGATCTGTACTTCTGATCTGCCTGTGTTTGCTTCACTGCCACCGAACTGAATTGCCAGTTCTTTTTTTCGCTCGCTGGTTACCATTATCTCAATACCTCCATTGATCTTTCAAGATCGTTTTTTATCAGTTTCTTCAACATTTCTTCCGAATCCACTCTGGCAGGTGCCCTGATGAAAGAGACAAAATCCACTGATGCTTCAGCACCGTAGACATTCCCTTCCAGGGAGGGAACATGCACCTCCACAAGATTCCGTTCTGGAACCACAAATGCCACAGCCTTTATCCTCTTGCAACCAATCCTGGCGAAGGTCGCGTAGCTTCCCGGCATCGGAAGCAGTTTTGACCACGGGACTCTGATGTTCAGAGTTGGAAACCCCAGTGTTCTGCCATATCCCCTGCCTCTGGAAACAACACCAGTTGCTCCGTAGACCCGGCCGAGCAGATATGAAGCACCACTCAAATCACCTTTGAGCAGAAGCTCTCTTATCTTCCCACTTTTTACAGGCACCCCTTCAACATCCTCAGGCTCTACCACAGTAACCGTCAAACCATATTGTTGAAGACATTCCCTCAGGGTAACAGCACTGCCGGAAGCATCTCTGCCATACCGAAAGTCGTACCCTACTGCAAATCCGCTGAACTGCCCCATTTCGGCAAGCAATCTGCCAAAACTCTGTGGAGTGGTAGCTACTGTTACCTCGTCAAACGGAAGCGTAATAATACTAGATATTCCGTTGCCCCGCAACAATTCATAACGCTCAGCAGGGGTTGTAAGTCGCTTTCTCCACGAAAGACCACCGAACATCTGTCTTGGAACAGGCTCAAAAAAAACCACTCCGCAATCCGGGCCTGCACTATCTATTACCTTCATATGCCCTTTATGCACACCGTCGAATGCTCCCAGAGCTGCCATTCTCTTCATAATGCCCCGGCGGCAAGTACCACTTTAGGTTGAAACATCCTGCCATTTCCAATCCCTATAGCCAGCAGATCACCATTCGTGTTCAATGCCACAGCCAGACCTTTAATATCAGAAGAAAATGAATTCCCGTGAGAAATACCCCTGGCCTGGGGAATGTCTACAATTATCTGCTCATAACCTCTCATCGCCTCTACCATTGAAAGCATTGACGATTCACAATCATTTAGCACAGAGGCTCCACTTATATTGAATGTGCCAGCCATGGTTCTGCGGATATTATCAGCAATTGCGGGAATACCTATAGCTGCTCCTATATCACGAGCCAGAGCCCTTATGTAAGTACCTGAAGATACTGTAACTTCCAATGCTATTCTGTTTTCTGACAATTCTCCTGAGCACCAGTCTGAAACAGAAACTGTTCTTTCCGGCATATCCGGGGTTTCTCCGGCCCGGGCAAGTTTGTATCCCCGTTTACCGTTAACCCTCACAGCACTGAAAAGTGGAACCCGCTGCAAAAAAGTGCCAGTAAAATTCCCAAGCGCAGCAACAACATTATCAGTAGAAATGTGAGCACAGTCTGCTTTTGCGAGTATCTCGCCGGACATATCCAGTGTATCTGTAAGAATACCTGTTACCATATCAAAGGAATATCTTTTTGTATCACCGGATATGTAAGGAGCCAGCCGGGTAGCCTTTCCAAGAAGAACAACAAGAAGCCCTGTAGCGTCAGGATCAAGTGTTCCGCAGTGACCGTACTTTTTATACCCATTTGCCTTTGCCACTGCCATAGCAGCCCGGCGGGATGTAACCCCGACAGCTTTGTCCAGAAGATAAACCCCGCCAATCACCTGTCAGTTATCCTCCACATGCAGCTTGCGAAGGGCAGAGAGAACCTCTTCCCCGTCTTTGATCGAATCATCCCACTGAAACCTCAGAGTAGGTACAATTCGAAGATCAAGTTTACCTGCAAGATTCTTTCGAATAAATCCAGAGGCTTTCTTTAACACCTTTAGAATAGCCGCGGAATCAGCGTCAGGCATATAGGAGGAGACAAAAATTTTAGCAAATGAACCGTCTCTTGCAAGTTCAATCCGGTTGATAACAAGAGCATTAAGCCGTGGATCCGAAACCTCCCGCTGTAGAATCTCAGATATAAGCATCTGTATTCTGTTGGCTATCTGTTCTGTTCTTCTTTCGTTCACTCCAGTTCTCTCGCAATCTTTATAATCTCAAAGCTTTCAATTGTATCGCCAACTTTGATATCGTTGTATCTGTGAAGCCCGATACCGCATTCAAACCCTGCGAACATTTCGCGCTTGTCATCTTTGTGGTGCTTCAGCGAAGAAATCTCACCCTCCCAGAAAACAACACCATTTCTTACAAGACGAGCACGGGCATTACGCTTGATCTTTCCAGCCACAATGTAGCAGCCGGCAATAACACCGATCTTCGGTACCTTGAACGTATCCCGAACTTCAACAGAGCCGAGAAACTCTTCCTTTTCCTCAGGCTTAAGAAGACCCCCGAGAGATTTCCTTACAGTATCTTCGAGATGATAGATAACACTGTATGTACTGATCTCTACGCCTTCCTCTACTGCGCGTTCCCTGGCCCTCTGGTCAGGTCTGACCTTGAAACCGAGAATAACAGCATTGGAAGCTGAGGCAAGATCAACATCGCTCTCAGAAATACCACCGGCACCGCTCAGAATTACATTGACTCCGACTTCATCATTTTGAAGATTTGCCAGAGAATCAATAATTGCCTCAGCAGAACCTGATACATCCGATTTAATGATAACGTTCAGAACTCTCTCCTCGCTTGAGGTAGTTGCCCAGAAGTCTTCAAGAGAAACTCTGCGTCTGGAATGAAGCAGCTTTTCCCTGGTAACCATCTGGCGGCGAAGTGCTACTTTCCTGGCTTCCTGTTCACTTTCCACACCTATGAACGAGTCACCTGCAGAGGGAACGCCAGGTGAGCCGAGAAGCTGCACAGGGTAACCTGGAGGAACCTCCAGAATCTGCTCGTCATTTTCATCAAATAGTGCCCTTGCTCTTCCTGAATACTGCCCGGCAACAAAACAATCTCCTTCGCGAAGAGTGCCGTCCTGTACAAGAATATTAACAATGGAACCTCTTCTAGGGTCAATTCGACCCTCCAGCACTGTTCCCTTTGCAAGTCTTTCAGGAACAGCTTTAAGCTCAAGCATTTCAGCCTGGATCAGGACCATATCGAGAAGTTCTTCAACTCCTACACCGGTCATGGCAGATACCTCTGCACACTGAACGCTGCCGCTCCACTCTTCAACAAGAACATCGTTCTTTGCAAGATCCTGTTTGATAAAGTCAGGATTTGCAGTAGATAGATCCATCTTTGTAATTGCTACAATTATTGGTATTCCAGCAGCTCTCGCATGTTCTATTGATTCTTTAGTCTGTGGCATTACTCTGCTGTCGGAAGCTACAACAAGAACCACAATATCTGTTACCATGGCTCCTCGGGCACGCATTGCGGTGAAAGCAGCGTGACCTGGTGTGTCGATGAATGTAACCTGCCTGTCATCACCTACATTGGCAACATAGGCACCGATATGCTGAGTAATTCCCCCGGATTCAGTTGCAATTACATTGCTTGAACGGATACGATCAAGCAATGCTGTTTTTCCATGATCCACGTGACCCATTATGGTCACAACAGGAGGTCTTTCCTCTTCTACAGAGTCATCATCAGCCACTCTTGCTTCTTCAAGAGCCTCTGCTCCGTACTCGCTGACCTCTCTTACTTTAAATCCCAGTTCTTCGGAAACCAGAGAAATGGTATCAAAATCAAGCCGCTGATTAGCAGTAGCCATGACTCCCAGTTTCATACAAGCTGCTATAATTCCGTTTACCGGCTGTCCCATCTGCTGAGCAAGCTCCGCAGGGCTGGTAAACTCGGTGATCTTAAGAATTTTCTCTTCACCATCTTCAAAAATTCTCTGCTCTTCGTGCCTCTCCTGTTTCTCCTTGCGGTATCTTACCTTTTTGCTCTTCCGGTTCTTGGAACCACTGGAATCAATCTTGGCAAGAATCTTTTTTACATTTTTTACCGTTTCAGCAGAAACAACAGTTTTCTTCTTGCGGCGTCTACGCTTACGCTTTTTGGTCGCCCTGGTTTTTGCCTCAGACTTCTGTTTCTCAAATTGAGCTACAACTTTAACTGAATCTTCCTGCCCCACAGTGCTCATATGGCTTTTGGCTTCTATTTTTAGTTCCTGCAGAACTTTGAGAAGCGCTTCGCTGGAAATATTAAGCTCCCGAGCCAGCTCATACACCCTTTGTTTCTGTACTTTCTTTTCTTCCGTCAAGGAAATCACCTTCTTCCGCCGGGATTATTCTTTGTTTTCAGTGGCTTCCTCTGGTTCTTTTTCAGACTCAGATGAATTATTCTGCTCAAGTTTTCTCGCTACTTCAATCTGGTGCACCCTCTGATCCACAAGATCAGCGGCCTCCTTCAATATCTGTGTAAGCTTAACAGGACCAACGCCCTGGACATCCTGCAATTCTTCTTTTGTTGACTCCAGAATTATCTGAGCAGAATCATAACCGGATCTGCTCAATCTCTCTGCCAGCTTTTCATTAACACCGGGTAATTCGCTCACATCAACCCTGAGCATATTTTCCCACCGATTCTCTTCTTCCCACTGGCTCTGAGTCTTCAAATCGATCCTGCGTTCAACAAGCTGCCCTGCAAGTCGCACATTGTGCCCGTTCCTGCCTATAGCAAGAGAGAGTTGATCATCTGGAACAACGGCGATCAGAATATCTTCCATTTCACCAGTCTCCCGATTGAAAGACTGCTCTGACTCCATATTGAGTACCGTAGCAGGTGCAAGGGCTTGTGAAGCAAGTACAAACCTGTCTCTTGTCCACGGAAGAATATCAATACGCTCTCCGTTCAACTCACGCATCACTGATTGCACTCTGGTTCCCTTCATACCAACAAAAGCTCCCACAGCATCAATACGCATATCTGTACTGGAAACAGCAATCTTTGATCTGACTCCCGGTTCCCTGGCAATTACCTTGATGTTAACAACACCTTCCTCTATCTCGGGAGCTTCTCTTTCAAAAAGCCTTCTTACAAGCTCTGGAGTTGCTCTGGAGAGAACAAGCTGCGGCTCCAGGCTCTCCGGTCTCTCGACTTTAACAAGAACGGGAGTGATGATATCACCCTGATCATATCTCTCACCGCGAGCTCTTTCATCTGCAGGAACAACAGCCTCAATACTGCCTGCAACCTGAACAAGAATTCTGTTCCTGTAGACCTGCTGAACTCTGCAACGGGGAATAATTGTTCCCACCCTGTCCTCGTATTCTTTCCATACCTGATTTCTCTCAGCTGACTTCACAAGAAGAAGAAATTCAGCTCTGAACTCGTTAACAGCAGCTCTTCCAAAATCCGTTATGCTTATTGGAACAGCAATCTCATCACCCAGCTCGCAGTTCTTGTGGAGCTTTCTTGCCTTTTTCAGTTCGATCTCCATGTGAGTTTTTCTTCTGGCAACCTTATCCACAACGGTCTTCAAGGCTTCCATTCGAATATCACCACTGCCCTGCTCCCAGGTTACTTTAATGTCCTGTTCTTCCCCGTACTCTCTAAGAGAGGCCTTGGCAAGACCAGCATGAAGGCTCCTGAGAAGAATTTCTCTGTTAACCCCTTTTTCTCTCACCAGGCTGGCGAGAGCATCAATTCTCTCAAAATCCGCCAATTGATCCCTCCTGTCAGATTGCTTCCCGGGCGGAAAGTACGCTTCCGGAATCTATTACTCTTCCGTCCTCAAATGTTAAAAGTCCATCTGCATACTCAGTTAGAATACCCGCAAATTCTTCGGACTCTATTTCTACTTCAATTTTTCTTCCTGCGCATCGAATCCAGTCGTTCTCCGTTGACAGGGCTCTTCCGATACCCGGTGAACTTACCTCAAGTGTATACGCGCCGCCGATCAGGTCAAGGGTCTCAATGGCATTGGAAATTTTTCTTGAGACTCCAGCACACTCGTCAAGGCCTATTCTACCAACCTTATCAACAAGAATACGAAGGATCCGTCTTCTTCCTGCCTGAAACAAATTTGTATCAACAAGAAGCAGGCCGGATTCAGCCACTATTTCCTCAACATGCTCCAGTACATCATCATGAGCCAAAAAACAACCTCCATAAATGCTGAAATCAAATCAGCGTTATAGCAAAAATGGGCGCAACGCGCCCATGCCGGAAAGCACAAGTGATGCTAATCTAAGATATACGCAGAATTATATCAAGTGCAGCAGCTAATTGTATACCCTGGCAACGCCATTCACCAGATCGTCTCTAAGCATACCCACAGTTGCCGGACATACCCCGTTTGTCTGTAGACTTATTCTTTCAATCTCCCTGGTGAGAATTGAAGATACAATTGATTGCCATGAAGCCGGCTCAAGCTGGCGAATCATATCTCTGCAATAGAATATGCGTTCTAGAAGGTACTGATTCTGCCCGGACGCAAAGATGTTGTAGTCCCACCAGTAGGAACTCACAAGAAGGAATGTCATCTTCATTTCCATCCTGTACCAGTCAGTATTCAGAGAATCTTCATACATCATCTGATGAAGACTGTCAGAGATAATCTCCGGAAGAGCTCCACCAAGCCATGGCATGGCAAAGCCCTGCCTGAGAGCAGCTCTGCTTCCCCCCAGTGCGAATCTCACAGCTCTCACCGTTACTGCAACAGAAGGCTCAACAACTGCTGCGAATCGATCACTGGTAATAAGAGTATTTGTATCATCAAGATTACGGTCAATTACTATTTGATTAAGGAAAATATCCAATACAAGATCGAAAATCTCAGGATCCCAATGGGATTGAAAAAGAATTTCTGCGGGATAAGTATAAAAATCTCTGACAACTGGCATAACCACAGGGAAAGCGCGGCCAGCCCATGCACAGACAGAAATCATCCTTCGACATTCCAGAATTGCAGCATGGTCCTCCATAAAAAGCAGGGATTCATTCTCCCAGTTTGCGAACGGAGAGCAATCCTCGACAGCTCGTATTCTTTCAATCATCAGCTCCTGAAATTTCACGGGAAGAACTTCTTCGATCAAGGCAACAAATTCCTCCTGTAAAACTGCAGCATTCTCTGGTTGTATAGTGGTGAGAAACCAGGCATTTGATGTGATTGACTTGATATTATCCTCAAGCTTTGCTCCTGAAGCCTCTTGATCAAATCCAAAAAGAATGTGATGGAAACAAAGAACAGCGCCGTGAATTGAACCGGGGCGGATTGTAAGGAGGGAAAGAACCTGATTATAGTAATCAATTCGCCTGTGAGCGTGGATCCTGTATGATCTGTACAGCTCCTCCATGGATTCGTCAAGCATTCCCAGATTGGAATATCCCAGTGCCAGATTGTTGTGAACCTCTGCATAATTGGGCGCCATGGTGATAAGGCTGTCATAGGCTGCCATTCCCGAAAGCAGATCATTCCTGATCTCCGCCTCTGAGAACTGACCTGACAACCCCGCCGCTTCAATGGCTGAACGCATTGAAGACACCGGGGGATCCAGCACCATATACCTTGTAAGAAGTGCGCTGCCCAGGGCATACCACCCGCCCAGGTCATAGGGGTAAACCTCTGTGGCCTCTCTGGAGTACGCAACTGCGCTGTCTGCGTATATTTTTGCATTTTGCCACTGAATTATTGCGGCGTTAAAAGCCGATTCATCACCGGAATTGACCCATTCCGCTGAGGCTGAATAGGCTCCATTCATGGTCATCTCTGTTCTTGCGAGAAAAATATCCTTTCCTCTGAATACCAGAGCAGATGACCGTGACATAGGCAGATAATGTATAAACAGACCTGCTGCAAGAATCAAACTGACAAGAAACAGGCCAAGGGCTCCTATCCTGCTTCTGCTGCTTTTTGAAGCAGGTTCAGTTTCCCGGGAAAGAAAGACCAAAAGCAAAGTGGCGAACAACCAGGCAGTAGGCGGCCATCTCAAGTGAACAGAGACAATACCCTCGGCAAGCATGGCTGCAAGCCCTGCCATAGCACCAGCTCTGAACAGATCAACATTCTTCAGCCTGTAAAGAACTCCCCAGACTGCAAGCCCCCATAAAATAAGCCCCGCCAGCCCTATGTCTACCAGAATCTCAAGATACTCACAGTGGGCATGCAGAGTGTTGTGACTTACGCCCAGAATGCTGTAATAAGGATTTCTGTACTCAGGAAAAAGAATCTGGAAAGAACCGGGACCGTGGCCAAGAAGGGGACTATCTTTGAAAATATCAAAAGCCCCCGACCATATGATCTTTCTTACCTGAAGGGTCCCCTGATCCTCTAAAGAAGGATCCAGCTCGGAAAGCCTGTTGATCATGGGAAGAGTAACAGCTGCAACCAGTGCAATAACAAGAAGAACGAATGGAATAGCTTTCTTAAAAGTTACTGAGCTGTTCCGTAAAAACCAGAACAAAAGAACAAAAGCTCCTGTGGTAACCCCAATTATGCTGGCTCTGGTTCCGCTGGCAACCACTGTTGCTGTTGCCAGAGCGGCAAAAATGAGTACCAGAGTGGTTCTTAGCACAACGGTAAACTTCTTCATTGAAAAAAGATATGCTGCTCCAAGTGGGATAACAGCCGACGCAAATCCCCCGAGGAGGTTTGGGTTCCCAAGACTCCCGGTACTTCTACCACTTCTGGTGAGTGCAGCATCCCAGGCAAATACATTGATGCCCTGCCACTGCATTAACGCATAAACAAACATTATTGAAACGGTGCCAAGCATAATTGAAATGAAAAGCTTCACATGAACTTCGCTGATAAACAACAACGACGAAACCGTTAGTGCACACAGAGAAAGAAGCATAAAGAAAGTAAATGGTCCATTTGGTGAACCTGTTCCAGCATAATGCATAACAATCATTAGAAGCAGAATGGCACCAACAGAGGCTAAAGTCATCAGGGGGATTCTTCCCTTGTAGAAAGGTTTTCCCATCAAGAGAAGTACAGCGGCCATGATCGAAGCAAGGCTTCCACCTGCTACATAAAAGATCTCTTTAACAAGAATGCTGTTTCTGCTGTTGGTTAATATCCCGAACACCACACCAAGCATTACCACAATAAGCAAAATAAGGAATGCTGTAGAGATCCTCGGCTTCATCAACTGCTCCCTTTCTCACTGTGGGAAATAATTATCGCAAAAACACTGATTACTCCGATGGCGTTTATAAAGGCAAGAATAGCCTGGTAGGGTTGTAATGTTGGTAAAAGAAGCGCCATTGTTCCCAGAATCACAGAAAAAATGTAGAGCATTATTACAGTGGTCTTCCGTGAGTATCCCATTCTCATAAGGCGATGAGCCAGATGATTCTTGTCACCCTGAAAAAGAGGAGAACCCTGCCTTCTCCGGTAAATGAGCACCATCACCGTATCAATGATCGGGACTGCAAGAATCAGAAGCGGAGACAGTATTGCAAGGTATGGAATTGAACCGCTGGGTGTATACACTCCAAGAACCGCAATGATCCCAAGCATAAACCCCAGAAAATTGGAACCACAATCACCCATAAAAGTTGAAGCTGGAGGAAAGTTGAAAAACAGAAAGCCAAGAGATGCTCCAGCCAGAGCAACACTGATGAAAGCTATAGATGGATTACCGTGCATAAAATTCAAAGCAGCAAAAAACATGGCTGCAATTACAGAAACACCTGCAGTTACCCCGTCAGCGTGATCAAGAAGGTTAATTGAATTAGTAATACCCAGAAGCCAGATCAGAGTAAGAGGCGCTGTTAGCCACACCACATGGCTTCCCTCAAGAAAAAGCCTTACCTGTGCGCCATTTATTACGAACAAAGCACCTGCAACAACTGCAACAATAGAATGAAGAGTTATCTTCATGCGCGGTGCCAGTTCATACTTATCATCTAGAAATCCCGCAAGAGCCATAAGAAAACCTGATACCAGCACAAGAATACACATAGACCGCCAGGTGATGGGCGTATCAACAATATTTTCCATTGGCAGAACCGGAAAAATCAGTATTCCCGCAAGAATAGCAGCAGAGAATCCCAGAAAGACAGCAACACCCCCCATAACAGGCATACCTGGGCCGCCGGACTTATCCTTGATATCAACCATACCCCATTTCCCAGCAAGACGACTCATCAGAGGAGTCATTATCAGAGAAACCACAAGGGCGATGATCAGCGAGGTTAGCATTATCATATTTTTTTCTCAATCCCGTCCACTGCGAAGAGATGTATCCTGTTCATATCTATATCAAACCTCAATTCACCTCCTGGATGAATATCAATATCCGGTTTGCACCTTGCTGTGATCTGCTCACCGCCAACTGTAACACCCAGAACAACTTTCTCGTTACCAAGCGTCTCAACAACCTCCACAGTACAAATGAACTGTCCCTGGTCTGTTACAAGAATATCTTCAGGTCTGATGCCTGCGGTATATCTGCTGTCTGCCACTCCTGAAACTCTGGGTATATCAAGACTGCCATTTACGATCATAAGCTTATCACCTGACACTTCTGACTTAAAAAAGTTCATGGAAGGGCTTCCAATAAAACCGGCAACAAATTTGTTACACGGATTGTTGTACACTTCCAGTGGTGGTGCCACCTGTTGAATAACACCGTCTCTGAGAACCACAATGCGATCGCCAAGAGTCATAGCTTCGGCCTGATCGTGGGTTACATAGATCATTGTTGCCTTCAGCTGAGTATGGAGTCTGGCCAGTTCATTTCTCATTTGAACTCTAAGCTTGGCATCAAGATTGGAGAGAGGTTCATCAAAAAGAAAGACTTTGGGGTGCCGGACAATCGCCCTTCCAAGAGCAACACGCTGCCTCTGCCCGCCTGAAAGTTCTTTGGGTTTTCTATGCAGATAATCGGAAATCCCCAGTATATCTGCGGTTTCAGTCACCGCACTTTTTATTTTTTCTCTGGAAAGCTTTCTCATTCTCAGGGAAAAGGCCATGTTGTCAAAAACAGTCATGTGTGGATAGAGAGCGTAGTTCTGAAACACCATGGCAATATCACGCTTCGAAGGTGTCTCATCAGTAATGTCCTTGTTGTCTATGAATACTCTTCCGGAGGTAGCTTCTTCAAGACCGGCAAGCACCCGCAGAGTTGTAGATTTACCGCAACCGCTTGGACCCACAAGAACCACAAACTCGCCATCTGACACATCAAGACTGAACTCGGATAATGCCCTTGAGTCCGAGCCATAAACCTTGCTGACAGCCTCAAACCTTACAGAAGCCAATCTATTCCCCCCTCGTCTCAGTTGATAATAAGAACCGATACCTCTTGTCCGTTAAACATTGTTCTTTCCGGGTTGAACAAATCAGGAAAAAACTGCACACCGTTAACCAGAAGAGCATATCTGTATCTTCCCCTTTGAAGATCATCAGGAAGTGATGCTGTCCAGATACCATTATCGTTAATCATCACACCGCAGGCCGGATCCACCAGG
>JAGLDB010000330.1 GCA_023145935.1 Candidatus Sabulitectum sp.
GACGCCTTTGGCGGGGCAATTCATACCAAACACAGCTCCCCTCTGATACAGTACTCAAGATTCATACAATGTGAAGCAGACAACGGCGGTGGTATCTATTCCTGGAAGGGTGCTCCGGTGATCCGGTTCTGCGATTTCCAGAGCAATGAATGCATATCTGCAGGTGCAGGCATTTATCTCTACTCTTCAGAGGCATCTGTGAGCCACTGTCGATTCCAGGACAATCTATGCTGGGACGATGGGGGTTCTATCTTCTGCTATCACTGCTCCCCGGTTGTATTCAACTGCCTTTTCACCGGTAACAGTGCATATGACGACGGAGGAGGGATCTACTGCTACGCCCTTTCGCATCCGGATATTTCCTTCTGCACTTTCTTTGATAACTATGCTCAAAACACCGGCAGCGCAGTGTATTTCCGAGTGAGTTCCTCACCAGAGCTGCACCACAACATTGTCACAGGCAACACAGGACCTGCATTTTACATACAGGACGGCGGAGATCCGGTATTTTCTTTTAATTGTGTATGGGGCAATCCCGATGGAAACTATGGCAATCTTCCGGACCCCACAGGAACAGGCGGTAACTTCTCTGCAGATCCAATTTTTGTGAATGATTTTTTTCTTAGCCAGACAGCAGCAGGACAGAGCCTTGACAGCCCCTGCGTGAATTCCGGAGGAAGCTCTTCGGAAGCATATGAGCTGGATCTAACATGGACCAGAACTGACAGTGTCACAGATTCATCTGTGGTTGATCTGGGCTATCATCATGGACAGGATAACGGATGGCAGTCAAGCCCGCAGTGGCCTGAAGACAACCTGCTCTACATTTACCCCAATCCAACCCCTGGCCCCTTAACAGTGGTAATACCCGGAGACGGGAACTATGATCTTCTTGAGATCTATGATCTCTCCGGTAGAAGTATCTTTGCAGAAGAGATCAACAACGGAAAAAGTGTCTCAATAGATATCTCATTGCACAGCACAAGCGGAATCTATTTTGTGCGAATTTCCGGAGAAAGCAGTTCTCTGGCCGGAAGAATTACAGTTCTGAGAAAGTAGCTTCCTCAGTGAAGGTCAGCTAAATACCTAGAATGCTATGCCAAAGAATACTCTTGCTGACCAGTGATTAAAATCATAAGATCCTGTATCACTGGAATCATCCAATTCAAGAGATGCTATGTGGTAAATTCCTTCAATGCCTCCGTAAAAATTGTTGGAAACATTTGTAATGTAGCCTGCCCCTAAATTGAAACCCAGCCCACTCTCAATATCTCCCTTTCCGGTTGAACCGTAGTAATCATCATAGTACTCTCCGGAACCGGAGTACGACCCCACACCACCCCGGAGAAAAAAGGCTTCGGCTGGAAAATACTGTACAACTAAACCGATCATATTCAATGATACTTCGAGTTCATTGTTGTTTCTGGAATCTTCACATTTGAACTCACTCAAACAAATCTCTGTTTCGGCACCAACCCTGAAATTTGATCCTGCCAGGTAGAGAAATTGCAGGCCACCCGGTATGTAAGATGCCTGATCCAGATCTCCTACAGCTTCATCAAGTTCGAAATTAGACATTCCATACCCGACAAAACCGTTAATGAAAAATTGTAAAGCGTTTGATTTAGATGGATCCTCTGTAGGTTTGAAAGAGAATGCTGATAGTACTAGCGCGAATATTATCAACGACATAATGTCCTCCTTGCATAAAATTTCATAATACGACCTAATTAGTAAAGATTACAGACAAATGCACACAATCCATACCTGCCCATCCACTTCCTCGCCTGACAACCTGTAAATATTCTAGGCTCTTCTGAGCATAGTGTCAAGTGTAAATAATCGTTCGACCCGTCTTCAGGAAAAGAATGGGCATTACTGCAGGTAAATCTTAGTGAATGATTCAAGGGAACTGACATCAGCCAACTGAAGTGCTAGATTTCATTTTCTGACAAAGAAGGGAAACAATGAAAGCATCTGGTTTGTCATCACTATACTATCGCTTTATCGCATTCTGGGTGAAACTTGCAGGTTCCGGTTCCCGTGTTGAACGAATATCCAATATGGTGTCGGCTCTGCGTG
>JAGLDB010000331.1 GCA_023145935.1 Candidatus Sabulitectum sp.
ACCGAAATAGGCGATTCCGCCCATTGTCTTTCCATCCTCGATCTCGGCAGGCGTAATATTAAACTCGTTAGCCATTAAAATCCCCCTCTGTATATGTAACTTTTTCTGTCAATAACTACTGGCACAAGGCAACATTCTGCAAACAGACACCCATGTCAAGCTCAGCACTTGCAGAGGCTTGTTTTTCTGTACATTATTTCATGTATTCAAAAGGAGGAATCAAGTGAACGAAGCAAGAAAACAGGACGGCGATCTGCTCAGTATTGTATCAATTTTTCATTACGTGCTGGGAGGGTTTCAGATGATGATTTCCCTTGCAGGCGTAGTTTATATCGTAATGGGAATACTAATGACTACAGGAGCAATGGATTCTGCGAAAGGGGAGGCACCTCCTCCAGAGCTGGGCTGGATCTTTGTGGGAATTGGCACTGTATTCGTGCTGCTTTTCATTACCATCGGGTTGTTTACGATTAAAACAGGCATTAATATGCACAGGCGTAGGAATCGTACTCTTTGTATAGTGATCGACTCTATTTTATGCCTGATGGTACCTTTTGGAACCATTGTTGGTATATTTGGTTTAGTTCTGTTGACAAAGCCGGAGATTTCAGATGAATTTGAGGGATAAGGAAGGACGATGGAGTTGAGTACTAACAATGCCTCTGAGAAGCGTCGGGAGAAACGATCTGGTGGTGAGCTGGATGTTGTGATCGGTACCCATGGTATGCCCGGCCGATCGGTCACTGCTCTGAATCTCAGTGCATCAGGTCTTTACTGTATCTGCGACAACCCACTTGGTGATCTTACCAGGGTTGATGTATCGGTGAACCTGAACGAGAACCAGATCATGGCTAGAGCTGTGGTTATCAGAGAGGAGGAACTTCCTGACGGTAAATGGGGTATAGGTTTCTTCTTCACCCGTATAAGATTTGAGGACAGACAGTTTTTTGCCAGATATGTAAACGGAGAGTGATTCTTTTGAGAAAACCCTTTCTTTCTTTTGCCCTGATCGGCGTTCTGGCTTTTTCTGCCAGCGCAGATAAGTATGCCGGAGAGTTCATGTATGTAGGAGCCGGAGCAAGGGCTCTTGCTCTTGGTAGTGCGTATTCCGCTGTTGCGGATGATATAACCGCCGGTTACTGGAATCCTGCCGGTCTTGTTCAGAGTCGAAGCAAGACAGTTGCCTTTATGCATTCAGAAAGATTTGGCGGACTTATCTCGTACGATTATCTTGCTTATTCTCAGGAGTACGGTGGAGATGTGTACTCGGTCAGTTTCTTCCGGACAGATGCAGGTCAGATAGCTGATACCAGTAACCTGCAATGGTACGACACAGGAAGTGATGGAGTGTTCGGGGAGGATGGTACAGGAGCTCCAGGAGACTGTGGCAACGACGACTATGATCAGAATAGCAATCCCTCTGGTACAGAAGGCAACGGTGAGTGGGATCCAGGTGAAGAACTTATCTACGATGAGGGAAGAATCACATGGAACAGCGCTTCTGATAATGCTCTTTACCTGTCATGGGGAAGGGCGCTGAACGAGAGACTTTCTGTTGGGGCTACCTCAAAACTGATCTACAGGAAACTCATGGATTACAGTGCATGGGGTGTAGGCTTTGATATCGCCATGAGATGGAATGCCACAGATGCATTCGCGCTTGGCTTGAACATTCAGGATGTTTTTGGAACTTACATGTTCTGGGATACAGGAGTCAGTGAGAGTGTATCGCCAACGGCAAAAATGGGAGCATCATTTACCTGGCCTGTTTCCAGATTCCATTCGGTTATTACTTTTGCCGCCGATGGCGACTTCCGCTTTGAGGGAAGAGAGTTTGCAACCCAGTACAGCCTGCCTGATGCCGGTATCAGTCTTGATACGCATATTGGCGCTGAGCTTCTTATTAAAGATACTGTTGGTCTTCGTATTGGTTCAAACGAGGGAAACATGACTGCCGGTCTGGGCTTTACCGTGAGTTTCAGCGATCACCCTGTTTCTCTGGACTACGCATGGCTGACCCATGATGAGCTTCAAAGCACCCACCGGATTTCTGTGAACGTCGGTCT
>JAGLDB010000332.1 GCA_023145935.1 Candidatus Sabulitectum sp.
GCGGAGAGGAGACGGGAACAGAGGTTTCAGTTGAGCTTTCTGTTGTTTCCGGCTCTGAGTACATTGATGCAGTACTGAATTGTCACTCCGAATTTCCGGATATCTGTGCCGGTGATTCTGCTGAATCCATAGAACCCATGGTTCTTGTGATCAATCCAGGTGTTTCAGATTATTCAACAATCGAATTCAATCTGGCTTTTACCTATAGCAGCAGCGCAGGCATTCTCCAGTGGAGCTCTCCACTATTTCTTACAATTTACTCCGAGAGCTATGCTCTGACAGTTATGGATCCGTCAGCCGACAATTCAAACGGTCGAACTGCCACCATAGACATCAGCGATATGCTGCTGGCAAATTGCGGTCTGGGAACCGGGCAGAATCTCAGTATCACCATCAGTAACCTGATACCAGCTGAGCCATTTCAGGTGAATGTACTTTCACATCAGGAAATTGAATCAAATACTGCATTATCTCTTGACGGGCAGTTGAACCTTACTGTAATGCCTGCTGCACCAAATTCCATGTGGCTTGACCCGGAATTCCATAAATGCTTTATGGACATAACTGTTAACAGTGACGGCGGCAGCTTTACCGCAAGAAACATCAGCGTAAACATGATTGCAGAGTTGCAGAACCAGGAAGTTACACCTCCTGAGAATCTTATTGCATACGAAACCGGTGAGGATTTCATTAGTCTGGTCTGGGAACACACAGGCAATGTGGAAGCTGCAGGATACTACATTTACTGTGATGACGGCGTTTCAAGCTACAGGGTCTACCCTGTGGCTGTTCAGGTAAAACAGGCTACAGTTGAAGGGCTGCTTCCAGGAAGAGAATACACATTTGGAATAACCTCAGTTGATCATATTGGAAGAGAGAGTGAACCAGTTTTGCTTTCTGTGAACACCGGTTGCCCTGTTGTTCAGGGCTGGCCCCTCTATCTTGATGGTTCACCAGGAGGCGGAGCGGCTATTGCAGACATTGACAATGATGGATTTGATGAAATTATTGTTGCCACTTCTTTTGGTATTGTATACCTGATTGAGAGAGATGGAACCTTTGAAAAGCTCTATCCCCCGCCTGGCTACGACTATGACCGGTTTCTTGGATGCGCTGTGGGCGATGTGGACGGAGACTCTCAGCTGGAAATTGTAGTCTCCAGTCAGAGAAAGATCGAGGTTCTGGATCAGGAACAGGTTTCGGTTCTGCTCTTCGACCGGTTCGGAGGCTTATGGGGCTCCAGTGAGATTGTTGTAACAGGTGTAAATGAAGAGGCATCTTCACCAAATATCGCAGGAACTCCAGTTTTATTGCAGGCGGATTCCGGAAGCTCGCTGGAGATCGCTCTTCATACCAGAGGGAGTAATGGCGGAACTCCACATCTGTATGTATGGCGATATGAAGCTTTAAGCGCGAGCTGGGTGAACTTCAGCACGAATTTCCCTGTAGTGGCCAGTGGAGGCTTCTACAACTCCCCTTCAGCAATAGATTTTGACCAGGATGGTTTCCAGGAACTGGTTCTGCCTGTTATGGGATCCGGTGGTGCGGGCAGTGCCCTTTTGATCGCAGACTTTCAGCCGGATGGTAATGCTGAGATAACAGATCACAACCTCCATGAACTTGATACATCCGGAAAACTGGCATGGACATTCGGCACTGTTGCAACCGCTTCACAATATGGTTCATATTTTGTGGCCGGCGTTGCAAAAGAGGCGGCCATGAGTGGCTCCTTCAAGAAGATATGGGTAGTAAGCATTGAATCAGACCCGGAGGTATCTGTTTCTGTGCTGTGGCAGACAGACTGGCTTACAGGTTTGGATTCTTATGGAAATATGCCCGGCCCTTCCATTGGAAATGTGGACGGGGATCCGGGGCTGGAAGTTCTCTACACACTTAATGACGGCCTGTATGGTGCTGAAGGCTATCTTGGCGCATGGGATATTGCCAGCGGGGGAATGGATTTTCAAAGTGATTACATACCTTATAACCCCATTATTGCAGGAGGAGGTTCATCGATCAGATCACAACCTGTTTCGGGAGCCACAACCCTGCAGGGCTCAG
>JAGLDB010000333.1 GCA_023145935.1 Candidatus Sabulitectum sp.
CCCCCACTTTTGTTTAAGGCACATAGACCAGAAGATTGTCGTGGAGGGCAGTACCCCAGCTTGTGGCTCTTCCTTCAAGAACTATGCCCACCTGGTCAAGGCTGTCTAGAATGAGAGCATGCTGGCTGGAAATCAGTGAATCGTCAATAAAGAAAGAACAACTGCCTTCAGGAGACAACTCAATTTTGAAAGTATGCCAGCTGTTCAAATATTGATTCATATGTACAAGAGAAGGTATGGGCTGATTAATAATTCCTTGATGCAGTGTGCCCTGTAAGTGTGGAGCCATCCAGGCCAGTTCCCCTCCAAAAGAGTAGTCAAAATTAATGATATCTGGAGGGCCTTCGTTCCCACAGGGATAGGTCGGGTCACAAATGCCGAAAGATGAGTTGACCCATGTCCCTCGAGAATCACAACTCAAAAAGATGTCGCATTGGATAACAAGACCATCTTGAATTCTGAATGTTCTTCTTGATTTGATTCCACTGTGATACATTGAATCGCCGTTATTGTTGAAGCTTGGGGCAGGGTTGCCCTTGTCCTGCTCTATTATGGATGTGGGATCTCCGAAGAAGATCCACTCATGGCTGATTTCTCCACTCTGAAAGTCGTCGGAAAAGAGGATTTCTTCAGCTTTTGCATTGCCGGTGATGAGAAGTGCTGTGAAAAAGAGAATGGAACAAGGGCATGATCTGAGATTCAGTTTCATCATGGCACATACACCAGAAGGTTGTCGTGGAGGGCAGTACCCCAGCTTGTGGCTCTTCCTCCCAGAAAGATGCCGACTTCGCCCAGGCTGTCCGGGAATGAGGCCTGGTATGTCACAAGCACAAAATCGTCAACTGAGAACGAGCAGAGATCATCTGGTGATATTTCTATTTTGAATGTGTGCCAGCCATCCAGCCACTGGTTCATATGGATCATGTCAGGAATAGGTTCGTTTCTGTAAGATCTTGATATAGTGAGAGATAAGAGACCCTGGAGGTGCGGCCTGTGCCAGTTGAGCTCACCTGCATAAAGATACTTCAACCCAGTCACAATTTTAGGTTCGGTATCTCCTGAGGTTAGAGAGGGGTCATGTATTCCAAAGAATGAGCCTACCCAGGCTCCTCTGGAATGACAACTGAGATAAATATCACACTGGATAACCAGTCCATTCTTAATACTGAAAGTCTGCCTGGACTTGATCCCGCTAGACCACATTGAGTCACCGTTGTTGTTGAAACATGGTGCTGGATTGCCATGATCTGAGTTGATAACTGAAACTGGGTCTCCGTAGAATGTCCACTGATCGCTGATCTCTTCGCTTTGAAAGTCTTCGGAAAAAAGGATTTCTTCAGCTGTGGTATTGAAGGTGATGAGAAGTACTGTGAAAAAGAGAATGGAACAAGGGCATGATCTGAGATTCAGTTTCATCATGGCACATACACCAGAAGATTGTCGTGGAGGGCAGTACCCCAGCTTGTGGCTCTGCCTTTGAGAACAATGCCGACTTGGCCAAGGCTGTCCAGAATGAGAGCTTGCTGGCTTGAAAGAAGAGAATCGTCTATAGAAAATGAGCACAAGCCTTCTGGAGTAATTTCTATCTTGAAAGTATGCCATCCATCCAGCCATTGATTCATGTGGATAAGTATTGGGATTCGCTGCCCTGATATATGCTGCCCCAGCACACCTTCAAGATGTGGGGCAGACCAGTTCAATTCGCCCCAGAAGCCAAAACTCATACCGACAGACATGGGTATTTCCTGTCCGTTCATTACCTGTTCAGCATCACAGATGCCAAGCCTGGCATCAACCCATGCTCCTCTTGGTTGACAACTCAGGAATATGTCACATTGAATAACCAGACCTTTTTCAAGACTGAAGGCTCTTCGGGACTTGATTCCACTGCCGTACATAGAGTCACCGTTGTTGCAGAAGCATGGAGCAGGGTTGCCTCTGTTATGCTCTATTATGGATGTGGGGTCCCCGAAGAAGACCCATTCATCGCTGATCTCTCCGCTTTGAAAGTCTTCGGCGAAGAGGATATCTTCAGCATTTGCTGTTTCAGCAC
>JAGLDB010000334.1 GCA_023145935.1 Candidatus Sabulitectum sp.
GGATTTGAATGGGTTTCTTCAAAACTGATCCCTGAGTTTGCGCGAATATCAGTGAAGGAATTTCCATTGTTCTGAAGCAGCATGCTTCTGTCTGAAAACTCAATGTATCTTGGATGAGCAAGATTGGCTGAAAAAAGATCCCAGTCTCCGTCATTGTCGAAGTCACCCCAGGCGCTGCCTATCGTGTGCCCCCACCAGCCATCCGTATCAACTCCTGCCACACCCCTCCCAAGAGAAGAATTTACAGCTGTGCCACAGTCATTTTCCCAGAGGAAGTTCTCCTGAAGTCTGTAGTTGGAGACGAAAATATCCACATCTCCATCAAGATCGAAGTCGCAGGGGCTTACACCCCTGCCGCAAAGAGGCTCTTCAAGGAAAGGTATCATTCCCAGTTCATCTCCCGCAGGAATGAAACCGTCTTCACTTCCCAGGTAAAAGGCATCCGCTGTACCGGATCCCTGACCACTCTCGTAGCTGGCAAGATATAGATCAAGCCACCCGTCGGCGTTCCAGTCCAGCAGAGCGACCCCTTCAACAGATGCATCGGTGGCTATTATTCCAATGGCTTCTGTTACATTCTCAAGAACCCCGCGGTGATTCACAAACAGCTGAACCGGGTTTCCCGATGTGACCAGATCCATTACCCCGTCACCGTTGATGTCGCCCCATATCCCACCGTTGCCCCTGCAGGAATCAAGACCGGACAGAGAAGTCACATCGGCAAAAACGGATCCATCAACATTCTGAAAAAGAAGTTTACCTGTAAAAAGATCGGGAAGACCGTCACTGTTCCAGTCGCACCAGGACATTCTGGTTCCCTTTAAAAGGCTGTCAGGCCCGAGCATATCAGTAACATCAGAGAAAAGAGGACCTGAGTAACAGGTGTATTCCCGCGCCCACTGCAATGGTGTCACATCAGCAGGAAGAAGACTATCCATTGCTGTGATGGCATAGCCACTCCAGCGATCTCGCACACCTCCGACGATTGCTGATTCTGCAAAACTCCCAAGGGCGTGCAATGTATCAGAGCTTGCAAGAAAGAGTTTTCCTTCAAGCCAGAGAAGTGAGGCTTTAGTGTGGTAATCATTCACATCATAGTTTGTGGTTCTGATCACTTCACGGAGCTCTGCTGAAGCTTCCTGGTGCCACCCCAGCCCTGCCATGGCAAACAGCCTTCTGAACTGCAGTCCGGCCTCAAGAGCCACACCGGTTAACTGCCACTCTTCCTCCGGCATTTCTCCGGGAACCCATCCCGCCTGTATCTGTTCAAGACCGGCTCGGGCAAGAAGCAATGCCTCTGTCCATGAAGAATCTCTGTCGATACAGAGAGCAGCACCGGTAAGGTACACAAGCGGGTCTTCCGGACAGGCCTCCTGCCACTGAACAAAATAGTCTTTCCATTGCAGAGAGTCTGGTGTTTCAATCACAGCGGAAAGGGTGTACTGCCATGCCCTGCTCCGCCAGAGCTCTGAATACTCTCCCCACTCTTCAATGAATTCTTCCAGAACAACCACCCTGGCTGAATCATTATTCCAGACGGGATACAGATCATCGTAAAACCTCCAGCCAATAACAGCAGAAGCCTCAAGCGAGCCTGAAAACTCATCTGTCAGAACCAGAACAAGACTGTCGGTGAGCTGACTGTCCGCAAGCGTGCTGGAGGACTCGATAAGAGAGAGCAGGTCGGAAGACGCCCATGAAAATTCATTACCCCGCAACACAAGATCTTCCCGGAGGCCAGCAGCGGAAAGGGAACCATAGTGTTCGGTTGAACCGGCTACAGCATTCCAGATATCACAGAACAACCCTGCAGAGGGCTCTTTCTCAAAAGCCCTCTGAAAAAGTACTGCGGCCATGGTGTAATTCCCGCTGTGGCGAAAAACAACAGCCTTCAAAGAATCGGAATCGCCTGCAATCTCCATGGCTGAGTCAAAATCTCTTACTGCCAGAGAACTATCAAAATCACTGCTGACTGACAGCAGAAAAAATAATGTTAGAAAAAGCATTCCAGTGTCTAGACACTGTCATATGAGTCTACTGACTCATCTG
>JAGLDB010000335.1 GCA_023145935.1 Candidatus Sabulitectum sp.
GTACCCTCACCTCTGTCCTTTGTGGTAAAGAAGGGTTCAAATATCTTCTTCAGATTTTCTCGGGGAATTCCCCTGCCTGTGTCGGTTGCCTGAATTACAACTTTGTCTGCGTCGCCTCCGCAGAACACGGTAAGTTTACCGGTGTCACCCATGGCCTGATATGCATTTGTGGCTAGGTTTGTAAGAACCTGTGCCATCTGATCTTCATCCAGCTTGGCAAACGGTTCAATATCGTCACCGGTGAACTCCAGTTCGATACCAACCGGGCGGTTTATCACGCTTACAACCTTCTTCACCATATCGGCCACATTCACCGAAACTCTGGTTACTTTGTTCTGTCTTGCAAAATCAAGAAGCCCCGCCACAATTTTCTTGCATCTGTCTGCATGAACTGTAATTGTTTTCAGATCATCCTGCAGCTCTGTGTTACCGGAGTGCTCTTCAAGAAGTGTGTGTGCAAACATCAGAACAACACCAAGAGGGTTGTTAACCTCATGGGCAATTCCTGCAGCAAGCTGACCCATATCTGCCATTTTCTCTGCATGTTTCAATGCCACCTGAGTTCCTGCAAGTTCATCACTTGTCTGTGCAAGTTCTTCCACAGTGTTCTTCAGTTGATCAATGGCGAACGGCAGGCACATCTCACTTTCTGCAAGCCCCTTGTAGATCGCAATTGCATGGTTCCTGCATGTTTCATATCCGCAGGCTCCGCAATTAAGCTCATCCTCTATTGTAAACTTTCCCATGCGCTCCATTATGCGGTTTATCTGTACTTCACTGGGAACCTTCAGCCTGGTGTCGGAAGGGGTAAAGCTTCTTGAGAGATCAATGCTTGAACACCTCTCTATGGCTATGTTCCAGTTATTGAAGTTAACCTTCTCAAGAATGCTTCTGGCGTATTTGCTCACTTTTGCTCTTCGACTGAATATGGGGGTTCTGCTTGTCATACCAGCTCCCATTATGCAGCCTTCACAGCAGAGTACTTCAAGAAGTCTGGCCTCAAGATCACCTGATGCAAATTCCTTCAGGGCCTCAACAAAACTGGTCCTGCCGTCAGCAGTAACGATCTCACCTGAAACCAGATCCTCTTTAAGATCAGCTGCCTGAAGCATTCCCCGGTTAATGGGAAAAAGAGCCCCAAGCCCTGGAGCTGGCGGGTTGAATTCACCTGAGACCACCGTTTCAGGGTCAATGCCGCCAATAGAGATCAGTGTTCTTAACTCGGCAAAAGTGATGGAAGCAGAAACATCTTCACCTGTTTTGTCTTCTGCCTCGCCCTTTTTGGCTATGCAGGGGCCAATGAAAACCACCTCTGTATCAGAGCCGTACAGCATCTTGATAACCTTGGCTTCAGCAACCATAGGTGACGCTATAGGAGCAAGATTAGGAACAAGGTCAGGTAAGTATTTCTCTACATAGCTCACCACTGCAGGGCAGGTAACCCCGATGTATCTCTTTTCCGGGTTTTCCACAAGAAGTTTCTTGTATTCGCTGGCAACAAGGTCTGCTCCGAAAGCCACCTGACACACATAGTCAAATCCCATGGCCCTTATGGTTCCTGCAAGTCTTTCCGGGGATATCTCTGAAAATTCAGCAGGAAAACTGGGAGCGATTATTGCAGCAACCTTCCTGCTGGAAGCAAGCAGGCTGGAAACCTCACCCATGGAGCCAACAGGTTTCTTGGCGCCTCTGGTGCATACCAGAATGCAGTTCCCGCAACCGATGCAACGGTCGTCAACAACCTCAGCCTGGCCATTGGTTATTTTTATCGCCTTTGCAGGGCATTCCCTGACACAGGTGTAGCACATCCTGCATTTGCCGGGAATGGTCTGTACAAGAGGAGATCTGCTCATGTTACTTGAGTACCTCTCTTTTAGCATAACTTGTATGCAGCATTTCGTGAGCCATATGGCTGCCTGGTTTCTGCAGATGATCCTTGTACAATTTCTTCAGTGATTCATTGGAGTGTGCAGTTCGCACAGATGATGAAGAATCTATGCTGTAGAGTGCCATCATTCTTGATCTGAT
>JAGLDB010000336.1 GCA_023145935.1 Candidatus Sabulitectum sp.
AAGCAATAAATATATTTCCCGGGTAGATCAGAAGGCTTCTTGCCCCGGAAATTCCGGAAATGGTATTTACGGTTGAAAGATCCCCTGCAGAAATGATATGCAGCTGCCCATTGAACGCAGCATCAAACTCGGTGATATCAGTGCAGCCGGAGAATCCGATAATACCTGCAAGGAATACCCATGGAGAAAGTACTGACAGTTTACTTCTGCTGCAGCATTCAGCTAACCTGGTAAGAATGCCACTGACAAATGGTTTTCTCATAAGGAAAATCCTCTTTTCATTTATGATTATCTGATTTCCTCAAGCATTTCAATTGCCAGGTCCAGAACAGGGTCAACTCCTGCTGCAAAATCAACTTCCGTTGCTTCCACAAAAACATCCGGAGGAATCCCTGCACCCTCGATCCAGTGTTTTCCATTGGTAAGAATTGTCTCTCTAACAACCTGGCATTTCCAATTCTCAGTGACAGTTGCAATAGAGAAAGCACCAGAAACACTGCCTCTGGTTGTGTCTCCCACCAGAACAACATTGGGGAAGTTCATAAAGTTGGCTGTGAGGTTCTCGGAATTGTTGTTGCAATTCTCTCCCACCAGTAGAAAGACGGTTCCTGTATACTGCTGTGAACCTGCAGGGAAAACTGCCGGGCGATCATCCCAGTACTGGTCATACTCCGGGCCGCTTCTTGATCTGTATATGGCAACTGCCCGGGAATGGTCTGTAAATCGTCCCATCAGTTGGTGAGCGCATGAATGTCTGCCTCCCCCTCCACAAGGGTTCATTCGTACATCAATGATCACCCCGGGCACATCAAGTTCAATGCATTCCGCAACGAAGGAATCAAGAAAAACAAGTGAAGAATCATTCGGGGAAGAAGGTAGTGTATCCAGAAAAACATAGGGCAGCAAAGAGGGATCGCACCAGCCAAATCCTTCACAGTAGCCATCCTCCCACCCTGCCCAGCCATTTGGTTCCAGATAGTGCTCCACAAGAACATTCATGTCATAATTTACATCGTATTCCTGGATGTATGGATATACTGTTTCCAGCAATTCTCCCAGCTCATTATATTTTCTAAGACTGATTGCCGGATCCTGAAGCTCTGCAAGCATCTCAATAATGACCTCTATATACTCGTCCTCGGTCTCACACTGGCTAACCATAGGATAGTAGAGAGCAGTCAATTCCTTCCAGTCAATCTCTTTGTGTGCGAAATATGGACAGTATTCCTCGTATCCTTCAAAGACGTCAATAAAGCCCTGCATATCCAGAACCGGGTCTTCCACAGCAATAGGGCTGTGAAGACACCCAAGAAAAATCAGTAGTGGAACAGCTAAAAACATTCTTCTCATAATGAAACTCCTCCGGTATTATTGATCAAAGAATTCAGATTTCTACTAAGATTGTACGATCCAGAGACATGTTCAACCTGAAAACAGGTTCTCAATGCAGCTGTGGTATTATTCAGTGGTAAGCGCATATATCACTCCATTTCCTGAGACCTTCAGATCAAGAGGAAATCCCGGAAGATCCAATTCAAGAGGAGTCTCTGAAAAACGATAGTTGTATGAGATGAGTCTGCTGGTATTGTCGCCCAGATAACTCAGCACATAGGCATGCTGCCAGTCCTGCCCCAAGGCCAGAAAATGTGCCGTTCCATCAATTTCAATTGCTTCATAGAATTCAGGGGGGGGAGGTTCTACAAACTGTGGTATGAAAACGTCCACAATACCCACTGCGGCATTGTGTATTCCTTTTACCCCAACAAAAATTGTATCATCCGGTACAGCAGCAAGAGCAACCATAGTTCCTCCCTTGTACAACTGCGTTCCTCGAAGATCAGTGGGGCTTAAAACTTCGATCAGATCGATCCCTGCGGAATTGCCTACCAGCATAGAGTCAGGGTTTGGAGAAGGCTCCATACAATAAATGTCAAAGTAAATCCAGACATTATCGTAAGCTTCGTTGTTATCAATCGAGACCTGGTGAACCCTGGTGGATGGACCATCAGCAACAA
>JAGLDB010000337.1 GCA_023145935.1 Candidatus Sabulitectum sp.
AAGCAATAAATATATTTCCCGGGTAAATAAGAAGGCTTCTAGCTCCGGAAATGCCGGAAATGGTATTCATGGTTGAAAGATCCCCTGCAGAAATGATATGCAACTGCCCATTGAAAGCAGTGTCAAACTCGGTGATATCAGTACAACTGGAGAATACAATAATACCTGCAAGGAATACCCATGGGAAAAGTGCTGACAGTTTACTTCTGCTGCAGCATTCAGCCAACCTGGGAAGAATGCCGCTGACAAATTGTTTTCTCATAAGGAAAATCCTCTTTTCATTTATGATTATCTGATTTCCTCAAGCATTTCAATTGCCAGGTCCAGAACAGGGTCAACTCCGGCTGCAAAGTCAGCTTCTGTAACTTCCACAAAAACATCCGGAGGAATCCCTGCGCCCTCGATCCAGTGTTTCCCATTGGTAAGAATTGTCTCTTTAACAACTGCGCAATGCCAAAACTCAGTGATAGATTTACGGGAAAGATAGGAAACACTGCCTCTGGTGGTGTCTCCCACCAGAACTACATTGGGAAAGTTCATGAAGTTGGCTGTGAGGTTTTCGGATTTGTCGTTGCAATTCTCTCCCACCAGTAAAAAAACAGTTCCCGTGTATTGCTGTGAACCTGCAGGAAATACCGCCGGGCGATCATCCCAGTACTGGTCATACTCCGGACCGCTTCTTGATCTGTAGATGGCAACCGCCCGGGAATGGTCTGTAAATCGTCCCATCAGTTGGTGAGCGCATGAATGTCTGGCTCCCCCCCCGCAAGGGTTCATTCGTACATCAATGATCACTGCAGGCACATCAAGTGCAATACATTCAGCAACGAAGGCATCAAGAGAATCAAGTGCCAGGGGAAATGAGACATCCGGTATTGTATCCAGAAAAACATAGGGCAGCACAGAGGGATCGCACCAGCCAAATCCTTCACAATAGCCATCCTCCCACCCTGCCCAGCCATTTGGTTCCAGATAGTGCTCCACAAGAACATCCATATCATAATTTACATCGTATTCCTGAATGTATGGATATACTGTTTCCAGCAATGCTCCCAGCTCATCATATTTACTAAGATAGATTGCCGCGTCCTGAAGTTCTGCAAGCATCTCAATAATGACCTCTATATACTCGTCCTCGGTCTCACACTGGCTAACCATAGGATAGTAGAGAGCAGTCAATTCCTTCCAGTCAATCTCTTTGTGTGCGAAATATGGACAGTATTCCTCGTATCCTTCAAAGACGTCAATAAAGCCCTGCATATCCAGAACCGGGTCTTCCACGGCAATAGGGCTGTGAAGACACCCAAGAAAAATTAGTATAGGAACAGCTAAAAACATTCTTCTCATAATGAGACTCCTCCGGTATTATTGATCAAAGAATTCAGATCTCTACTAAGATTGTACGGTCCAGAAACATTTTCAACCTGAAAACAGGTTCTCAATGCAGCTGTGGTATTATTCAGTGGTAAGCACATATATCACTCCATCCCCTGAGACCTTCAGATCAAGAGGAAATCCCGGAAGATCCAATTCAAGAGGAGTCTCTGAAAAACGATAGTTGTATGAGATGAGCCTGCTGGTGTTGTCTCCCAGATAACTCAGCACATATGCATGCTGCCAGTCCTGCCCCATTGCCAGTAAGTGGCCAGTTCCATCAATGGCAATTGCTCCGTAGAATTCAGGCGGGGGAGGCTCTACAAACTGTGGTATGAAAACGTCCACTGTACCCACTGACGGATTGCGTATTCCCTTTACCCCCACAAAAATGGTGTCATCCGGTACTGCAGCAAGAGCAACCATAGCTCCCTGGTTATACAACCGCGTTCCTCGAAGATCAGTTGGGCTTAGAACCTCGATAAGGTCAACCCCAACGGAATTGCCTACCAGCATAGAGTCGGGGTTTGGAGAAGGCTCCATACAATAAATGTCAAAGTAGATCCAGACATTATCGTAAGCTTCGTTGTTATCAATTGATACCTGGTGCACTCTGGTGGATGGACCATCAGCAACAA
>JAGLDB010000338.1 GCA_023145935.1 Candidatus Sabulitectum sp.
CCGGAGACCCCATGGTTCAGATACACAGGAGAAGAGACCAGAACACATCCCTGCAACAGCAGAAGAAAAGCAAAAACAACTCTTTTCATTCACCTGCCAGTTTCTTCATTTCATCCATGAGTTCCGCTGCTGCAAAAGGTCTCCTCATAAGGCGGGTTCCCACCTGAACCATTGAGGCTCCTGCTGCAAGAAGCTGAAGCACATCTTCTCCTGTGGAAACACCACCGGAACTGATTACAGGTACAGAAACCGCATTGGCCACCTGCCATACCCTGGCCACAACCAGTGGCAGCAGAGCAGGCGAGGTATAGCCTGCAACTTTTCTCTTGATCACCGACTTACCGGTTTTCCAGTCAATATGCATTCCAAGAAAAGTGTTACACACGGTAACTGCAGATGCTCCGCCTTCAACCGCAGCCTTTGCGGAAAGCACCATATCCCCTCCATTCGGGGTAAGTTTAACGGAAAACGGTCGATCTGTTACGCGGGAAACTCCTTCGGAAACCCTGAGAACAACTTCAGGATCCACGCCGAAAGCTGCCCCACCTTCTGCAACATTAGGGCAGGAAACATTGATCTCGTAGCCTATATGGGCGGAAGAATCTTCCAGAACACTCACCACATCCGCAAATTCGGAAACAGACTCCCCTGCAACATTGATAAGAAAAGGACACGGCAGCCCGGCTGCAACAGGAAGAATGTGCTTCAGCACATGGTAAACGCCGGGGTTTGCAAGCCCTATGGAATTAAGAAGCCCATATTTAGTTTCCAGAAGTCTTGGAGGGGGATTGCCCGCTCTGGGCTTAAAGGATACAGCCTTTGTAACAACCGCCCCAACTCCGGAAAGGCACTGAAGGTCAAGAAGCTCTTCTCCGAAACCGGCAGTCCCTGATGCAAGCATTATTGGTGAATCAAGCTCCATACCCCAGAAATTTCGAGACACTGCCGGTGGAAAACTCATAAACCTGCCTCCTTCCACCTTTTCCAGTCTATCTCAGTACCGTGAAACACAGGCCCCTCAGTACAGCACTTCCTGTACCCGCCTTGCAGCATGGGAATTGAACAACCGTCGCAAACTCCCCAGCCACAACCCATGCGACTCTCTGTAGAGATTTGAACCTTACCTTGATGTTTTTCGGGAATAATGCTCCACACGGCCTCCATCATTGCTACAGGACCGCAGACTGCAATTACATCAGCTTCAGCAAAAAATTCCTCGGAGAGAAGAGAGGTGACCAGCCCCTTTTCTCCAACGGATCCGTCTTCAGTAACAACATGACATGCTCCGAATGGAATTACTCTCTCCTGGCCTGATGCTCCGATCAGCACTTCTGCTGAATGAACGGAATCGATCAAAAACTGGAAGCCCGCAGCCCCTAGTCCTCCGCCGATGAGAAGACAGTTTGATGCCGGATTAATCATCCAGCCATTTCCAAGAGGACCAAGAACCCTTGCAGTGTCCCCGGGCTGCATCCGGGCCAGCAGCTCTGTTCCCCTGCCTATTACATCAAACAACAGTTCAAACCCGCTGTCTGTAAGAAGATTAATGGTGATTGGTCTTCTGGTAACCGGAAAAACATCAGATGAAGACTCTATCTGAACAAATTGCCCCGGCGCGGCCACTGAAGAAATACCAGGACAATCAAAAACAATTCTCACTACTCCAGGGAGCACCTGTTCAATGTGAGTCACCAGGCAATCAAGATCCTGTACGACACTCAATAGTTACTCCTCTCAATCTTCAGGGTCATCTTCATCTTCAAGTCCCACTGCACGCCTCAGCGCAGCCTCAATACCCTGGGGAGTCTCCGGGAAATCATCTGTAAGCTCCCTGAGGTATCTGTTAACAGTGCTACCATCCATCCTTGCGGCTTCCGATGCAACATAAGCAGCCCACAAAGCTTCTACCCTTACTTCATATCCGAATGGAGATTCAAGAAGAGCGTCAAGACTTATCCATGCAGACTCCCAGTT
>JAGLDB010000339.1 GCA_023145935.1 Candidatus Sabulitectum sp.
TTTCACGAACAGCCTTCTCTATCGCCGCCAGCATCTGACTTGTTTTGAACGGCTTCAATAGGTAGTCGGAAGCACCCTGTCTTACTGCTTTTACTGCGGTGTCCACGCTGGAGAAAGCAGTCATAAAGATGCCAGCCATGTCCGGATGTAAATTTCTTACTCTTGCAAAAAGCTCTAATCCACTCATTGCCGGCATTTTTATATCTGATATCAGAACATGCACAAGGTTCTGCTCACTCCACTTCAGGGCTGCTTCCGGATGAGAG
Organism: Candidatus Sabulitectum sp.; assembly: GCA_023145935.1. Next base: position 267 of record JAGLDB010000339.1, read on the forward strand.
AAGCTTACCACATGGTAGCCATCCTGTTCCAGCAGAACACTCAACCACTCAACCATAGAGACTTCGTCATCCACCAGAAGTATTGAAAGGTTCTTCTTATTCACCGGTATCATCTCCTGCCCTGGCAAATTCAATTCTAAAAACGGCTCCACCTCCAGTGGAATTCTTAACTTCAATGGTACCGTTATGCTCGCTGATAATTCTTCTTACAATATACAATCCCAGGCCTGTTCCATGGTCTCTGGATGTTTTGAATGGCTCCCAGATCTGCTTAATAAAATCTTCAGGAATTCCCGGCCCGTTGTCTTTCACAGACACGCACACCCGACCTTTGTCCGTAATGGAAGTTTCAATGGATATCAACGGCTCAGGTACTTTGCCTAATGCCTCTACCGAATTTCTCATAAGGTTAAGGAAGACCTGACCCAGCCTCACCTTGTTTCCAAGGATCATTGGATTCGTCTCAGCAGGCAGAACCTCCATTGAAACTCCTCCGGCAAAACCGTGCATTACGCTTTCAACGCTGTCCATAACCACTTCATTTACACTGATCTTTTTAAACGGAAAATCAGAAGAGCTCCGGGAAAGGGAAAGATAGCCTTCTATGAGCTCTGATACCCGTCTGGATTGTTTTTCAATCAAAGATGCCATTCTCTCTGATGTATCTTTATCCAGTCTGCCTGCGGCAAGCATTTCAGCAGCGCCACTCATTGAAGCAAGTGGATTTCGTATTTCATGAGCCATGGTGGCGCTCAATCGACCGATAAGAGACAACTTGTCTCTTTCTTCAAGCGCTGCCTGGTAATTGCGAAGCTCAGTGGTGTCGGTTAAAACAACAATTGCGCCATCAGTATCACCGTAATGACTGAACCTGCATTCTATAACTTTCTCCTGTACTACAATATCAATTCCAGGGGGAAAATCTCTGTTCTGCAGAAAACTTATTACTATTCCCCCGAGTTGCGAGTCAATCATAGGCTTGTCTGTACCGAGAAGTTCCACCGCTGCGGGGTTTATACTGATCATATCCCCAGTAGAACCCACTACAACAACTCCGTCATGAAGACTGTCAAGAATGTGCCTGCTTCTGGCCCTGACTTCAGCAAGGTTGTTAAGTACCCTTTGAAGATGACCGCTCTCCATGTATAGAGATTGAGCCAGCATACCGGATGCAATTCCTGAAGCAACCAGCAGAAGCCCGTTAATAAGAATTCTCAGGGCTATATAGGTAGTTGACAGTTTCAGCTGCCCTGTCTGAACAAGTGTTTCCAGCAGCGGACTGAGAGTAGATTTGGAGCCGGGCACATTCAGGGCGATAATGGCAAAAGCTGTTGCCAGAAGCACATTGGAAGCTGCAGCAGTCAATCCACCAGCAACCCCCAGATAGAAGCCATAGGCAAAAACATGTATAACAAGAAATGGGGTGAATGGACCATCTACCCCGCCACTGACATATATAATTGTACTGAGAAGAATGGTATCAACAAAAAGAAGAAACCAGTATGGCTTACGGCTCTGAGGAGCTTTCTTCATAATAACAGATGTGATCAGCGAAGAGGCAATTGCAGTTGCAGCTACAAGAGCATACACAACGGTGAGACCTGCCTGATCCATTGCAAAAATGCCGGAGAGGGTAAGAATGCCCAGAACGGAAAGGCGCCCCACCTGAAGCCAGGTGCGGCGCCTTTCACTGATAACCATGT
>JAGLDB010000034.1 GCA_023145935.1 Candidatus Sabulitectum sp.
GTAACCATGTTGTTGTGCATCCAGTATCTGACAAATTCCTTGCCGGTTGCTCCTGTAGACTGGGCAATCTCACATTCGTGGTGTGGAAAGACATTCTCCAGCCCTCCACCATGAATATCAAGTGTTTCACCCAGATAACGCATGGCCATAGCTGAGCATTCAAGATGCCATCCGGGGTATCCCCATCCCCATGGACTGTTCCACTTTAGAAGATGGCTTTCACCTGCGTTTTTCCACAGGGCAAAGTCCCTGGGATTCCGCTTGTCATCAGCAATGCAGACGCGGATCCCACTTTTTTGATCATCACCGGTTCTTCCGCTGAGCTTTCCATAATCCGGAAATGACGACACATCGAAGTAGACATTGCCGCTCACCTCATAAGCGTGCCCTTTTTCCATGAGGGTTTTAACCAGTTCGATCTGCTCCGGCACATGTCCGCTTGCCCTTGGAGAAATGTCCGGTCTCAAGTTTCCCAGAAGATCCATATCGTGGAAGTAGCTGGCAGTATACTTCTCTGCTATCTCCATTGGTTCAAGTTTTTCGAGTCTGGCCTGCTTCTGCAGCTTGTCTTCACCAGAGTCGGCGTTGTCGGTGAGATGGCCCACATCGGTGATGTTCTGCACATATCGTACTTTGTAATCAAGGTATCTGAGATATCGCAGAAGCACATCAAAACTCACATAGCTTTTACCGTGCCCAAGATGGCTGTGACCGTATACAGTGGGGCCGCAGACATAAACACCTACAAATGGTGGATCAAGCGGTGTGAATTCCTGTTTATGTCTGATCATTGTGTTGTAAAGGGAAAGCATTCTTAGCTATCTCTCTTTCCAGTAAACTGTGTGCATGGCATCTCTTACAGAAGCCATAGTTTCCCTCCCGGCCATAATTGCCCTGTCTGTACCACTGACAAGGATATCTTCTATAACGCCGGGTTTGTCATACTGAGCCCGTCTCTCTCTGATAGGTGCGAGAATATCTTCAAGCTTCCTGATAAGATTTTTCTTACAGGCAACACATCCGATGGTGCCTTTTTTACAAGACTCTTCGATCTCTGGTACTTCAGGTGCATTGAAAGCCTTGTGATAGGCAAAGATCGTACAGATGTCCGGATGGCCCGGATCTGTTTTGTGGATCCGTGCAGGATCTGTTACCGCGCTCATGACTTTTTTCTTTATCTCTTTCGGGTCATCCTTCAGGTAAATGGCGTTGCCAAGAGACTTGCTCATTTTGGTATTTCCATCCAGGCCGATCAGTCTTGATATCTCGCTGACCAGTGCCTTTGGCTCCGGAAAAACATCACCATAAAGCTCATTAAATCTTCTTGCGATAAATCGAGTTACCTCCACATGAGGCAGCTGGTCTTCTCCAACCGGAACAAGATTAGCACGACAGAAAAGAATATCAGCAGCCTGGCTTACAGGGTAGCCAAGAAATCCATAGGTCATATCTGTGAATCCGTACTGTCTGGCTTCTGTCTTGATCGTGGGATTGTGTTTCAGCCTGCTTACCGTGGTATAGAGACCGAACAGCACCGTAAGCTCAGCAATCTGAGGAACCATGCTCTGCACAAAAATACTGGTCTTATCCGGATCCAGGCCTGCTGCTATGTTATCAAGAGCCACTTCACGAACATTGGTACCTATAAGCTCCGGGGTTTCCCAATGGGTCGTAAGAGCCTGTATGTCTGCGATAATAATGTATGTATCGTACTGACTCTGCAGCTTTACTCTGTTTCTCAGTGAGCCCACAAAATGCCCCAGATGAAGGGGGCCAGTGGGTCTGTCACCGGTAAGAATTCTCTCCATGTTTCCTCTTTCGATCTTTACTGGGTTATTTTTACAGGTGAGTCAGGATCTTTGTAATTCCTCAGGTCAATCTCACCTGTATGTGTTTCAATCAGACCAATAACAGTGTCCACTGTGGGTTTAACAGCAGGACAAACCTTTGAATAGCCTTCAAGATAAAGCAGTGTCTGCGGGATGTATTTCAAATATTTATCGTTCCCAAAAGCCCTGTACTGATAAGCGAAAGTTCCTATTGCCTTCATGTTCCTCTGCATGGCGCTGAAAACAAACTCGAACATATTAGCTCCACCCATGCCGAGAACAAATGAAGAAGCAAGCCCTTTCCAGCCATCTCCGCAATCTTTGTAGCTGTCCCGGAGAAGGCTGGCAAGATCGTAGCATGGTGGCCCCTGCCTGGCATCCTGCCAGTCAATTATATGTACTTTACCTTTGTAGATCATCAAATTTGCAGAGTGAAAGTCTCTGTGGGTAAATGCGGTTATTCCCGACCCCATGGCCTTCTCAGACAATTTACGAAAATGATTCTGCAGTTCAAATAACTCTTCAATAGGCACTCGAAGCAGCCTGAAAAAAAGATGTTCCAGAGTGTGTTCAAGTTCTGCCATGAAGAAACTGGGAGCAAAATACCTTCTTCCAGCAATACTGCGACTGGCGATCTCCGGTGTGATCTCTCTCTGAAGTCGTCTTAGCAAAGCAAGCGATTCTGTAAGATATGAACGGTAATCTTCATCTTCAGTCACATCACAAAGACGAGTGCTGCCAAGATCCTCCTGAATCACATAACCGCTGGATTCGTCACTGAGAATAACCTCAGGTACAGGAAAATCCATTTTTTTCAAAAGATGGTAAATGTCAAGCCAGGGCCACAACGGGATATGTGAACTGTCCATCACAACAAATGATCTACCTCCATGCTCCATGCGATAAAAGTCACGGACGGAGACATCACCGGCAATCGGGGTAATACTGCTGACATTTCCGTACTTATCGTTTATCCACCGTACGAGATCTTCTATCCGCTCAGTCAATCTTCAGCTCCTTCGGGAAAACCACGGTAAAACACTGTCAACAACGGACGCTCCGGATAAAAGCTCCGAACCTTCAAGAACAACAGAATCTCGAATCAACACATCACTGTTGATTATACACGAACTGCCGATCCAGTAAAAGCCCTCCAGATCAGCCCCGTCAATAATAGCAGCAGACGGATGAATATAGCTTCCCTGAGCAAGAATGTGTTTCCTGAAAAGATGCGACTCACCCATATCAAGCCAACTGGTATCAGTGCCGGTAAAAAACTCGTTCAAACATATTCCTCTTGCAGCAGCAGCACTTCTAAGACTGGAAAAGAATCCGGTGGACAATTGCTTTCCTGCACAGATGGCAGCCACTTCCGGAGATATGATACTTACTCCAAGGTAGTGTCTGGATCTGCCGTTTACAGAAAGACCTCCATATTCACCGTATTCAGGGAAATTACCGGTAAGCACCGTCCACCCGGAGCCAGACATCAGATGAAATTCAACCATTTCTTCAATGGGCACATCAAGAACCATATCCGTATTCGTTATAATCCAGTGGCCTTTAAACAATTCTCTGTTCATGGCTAGTGTACCAGGAAGCCCAAGAGGCCTTTCTTCAAAAAGCATCCGAGCCCTGCCATTCCAGTGTCGACGCGCCTCCTGCAGAATCAGTTCAGGGCACCTTGATGCATTAAAGGCCATGCTCTCCGGGTTAACAACGGAAAATCGATCTATCAGGTTGCCGAGAAGAGTAGTCTCCCGCCATGGCAGCAAAGCTTTGGGGCGACAAAAAGAAAGAGGTTCCGCTCTTGTGCCGTAACCGGCAGTAAGAAACAGAACCCCCTGAATATACCTGCCGGAATCTTTAACCGTAGATTTCTTTCCTGTTGCAATCACAGATCTTTACTCTTCTTCTCTGTGGACGCCAGGTATTTTTCAGCCCTGTTCTGGCAGCAATGTATATAACCGGAACTTTTTCCTTGCCGCAAACCGTACACATCTCTTTGTGAGATGTGCGGCTCTCGTGAGCAAGTTTCGCTGCAAATGTTCTTTCCTTCTTAGCCATTATTTATCCTTTCGCGCCATGGCCGGTATCTGCCCGGCCAACTCCATGACCCTGTCAAGGAGTGCCCTTTCAGCAAGCCCTTTAAGGGCGGCTTCAATTATCAACAAAATACCCCTTCGAACCTGTGAATAAGATTCACGACCCGGTGAGGCCCACCACACAGGGCACGAGTATAACATCTTATCCACTGAGTCTGCAACCCCTTCAGCAGCTGATTTCCTGCTTTCCGCTAAAACAAAGTTCAGAAGCTCCCAGTAAGCCGTGTGATCCTTGTTGCATGAATTATTCCAGAGCGGAAAAGGTTCGCCTGCATCAAGATCGCTTGCAGTTGTCGACCAGCTCCCCGCCGGTACAGATCTTTCTTTTAAAGGAAATTCTTTAAGAATTCTATCCAATGAAGAAATTCTAATACTTTTCTTCGTTAGAACCTTCTGGAAGAACGGTCTTAAGAACGAGTCAATAGCTCCATCTCTGTGATGACCGAAAGTTTCCCCATCCATTGCAAGGATCACATATGAATCGTCTTCTCCTGACCAGGAATGTAGATCTCCAACCATCCTGTTCACCATGTCAGAGCCACTTCCTCCATGAAAAGAGATCAGATTTGACCAGAAATTACTTCTCAGGAATACCGCTGTATTATCCACAGCCGGGATCCAGTTTGCAGGAACATTCGAATTGAAATGAACCCATGGAACATCATCTGTGATGGTCCATTTGAAGCCAAGTGAGCCCAGAATCTTTATTGTATCCATGTTCAGAGCCATCTCTGGAGGAAAAACACCTTCCGGAGTATAAACTTTCCCAATCAGTTCCCGGTTTCCTCTGTCATTCAATTCTATCTGTCTTTCCACCTCCCGGCGGGGTATCAGGGGCAAAATGGGATGATAGGCTCCACTGGAGGAAAAAGAGCAACTGCTCAACTGGGAAACAAGTTCAAGAGTTTCCGGAGCAAGAATGGACAATTGCTCAGTGAGAGAATAGTTCATATTCACAGTAACTTCCACGCCTGTATCCAACAGAAGTTGAAAGAGAGGTCTGTAACACTCTCTGTTTATCCGCTTGACGATCTCGGGATCCTGGGATGGTGGCTGATAGAAGTGAAGAAGAAAACCTACATGCTTCATTGAGAATTACTCCGTTTGATTTTGAGAATTATGTTGCATCCCGGTTTCAGATGAAGCTTCTCCGCTGCAGACCCACCGTTAACTGCAAGTTCACAGAAACCAGCACTCCCTGTAAGAAACAGAACAGCAGCATCTGCCGGTGACTGGTAGTATGATTCCACCTGGATCAATGGAACATCCTCCCCTCCGGCGATAAGAGACAACGAGGTTATCAGTTTCAGATCCTCAGCAGTAACCGCAAGAACACAGTTCCCGAAATTGTCCACATGAAGAACAACAACAGACAATTCCTCTCCACTGAAAACACAAGTCGCTTTCTGAAGCATAACAGGATTCTCGTGTGGTTCCAGATACGAAATCCACCCGGGGTCAACTGCAAGCTTTGCAGCACAAACAGCGAAAACATCCCTGCCATGAAATGTTGGAGAAGAACCGGAGTCAGGTGGTGGCAGTTTCCACACCCTGACCGTATCGGGCAGAAGGCTGAGCAGGCCGTTATCCGGTGCTACAATAAACCTTCCACGCCAGAGAGCAGCAAGCCCCAGACGATCACTTCCCACGCCGGGGTCAACAACTGCCAGAGTCACTGAACCCTCCGGAAGCTCAGGAAGAGCGGATCGCAGATGATAAGCCCCCTGAAGAATATTTCCAGGTAGAACCGCATGGGTAAGATCAATTACAGGAGTATCATACCCTGCGAACGAAAGAATTACAGCCTTCATCTGGGCAACATAGGTATCGGAATATCCAAAATCCGATAAAAGAAACAAAGGTGTTTTCAGAAGCCTCTCCCCCTTCAGCGGTGTTTGATCACCACAAGTGTTCGGTCATCTGCCTGAACTGAACCCTGTCCATGGAAGTTCATTGCCTTTAAAACACGAGCAACTATTTGCTCTGCATTAAGATCACGATACTCTAGAACAGCATCAGTCAACCCGGAAACGTCAAATTCAACATCGTTACTATCCATGGTTTCCGTAATTCCATCTGTGTAAAGAACCAGCACATCTCCAGGGTGGAATTGTACAGTTCCAAAACTGTAGTCTGCACTTTTATGTACACCCATAAGCAATCCACCTTCTTCAAGAAATCTTATATCACCGGTTCTTGACACAAGAAAAGGCGGGTTGTGCCCTGCATTACAGTAAGTAAGAAGACCATCCTGTGTGTTAAGAACGCTGTAAAAGAGTCCCACAAGACCGGACACCTCCCCCTCAGTTGTAAGCTCTGAGTTTACACGCTTCATTATCTGGCCTATGTCAAACAAGCTTCTTACACTGGCTCCAAGTGTACCCTTCATTCCAGCCATGGTCAAAGCAGCTGGAATACCTTTCCCTGCCACATCAGCAATCGCCAGGCCCAGATTGCCATCAGGAAGCTGAAAAAAGTCATAATAGTCTCCCCCGACCTCCTTTGCAGGATTGTAGTAAACAGCAATGGTATAATTCTCGTATCTTGGCGCCTCTGCCGGCAGCAGCCCCATCTGAATTTTTCTTGCAGTACTCAATTCTTCCGCAAGAGAATCCCCGGTGGTTAGTCTTCCAAGATAAAGATCAGGCAGTCGTTCCCGGAGCTCACGAGAAGTGGTAATGGAAGGATGGCTGGTTACCAGCCGGGCAACTGCGTTTCTGACATTCTCTGACCTGTCGCCTAGAAGCATGGTTATTTTTTCAATCAGCCCTGAAATAGTACCTAAACTGGAGAGTTTCTCTATTGCTCCAATTGCCTGCAGTCTAACTGAAGCATCAGAATCTTCAAAAGCTCTAAGATAGAATTCTGCCTTATCCTCTGTTTTCAGGAACGGAGAGTTGCTTATACCACGAAGTACTGCTGTTCTAACCGTAGAATCTGTATCCACAGCTAAAGACAAAATTTCTTCAGAAATTAGTCCAGGTCTGGAAAACTCAGCAAGAGCTTCTCCCGCAACGGCTCTTACCGATCTTTCATCATCAACAGCAAGTCTGTTCAATAGAACAAAATTCTCTTTGGTCATGCTTCCAAGCCGTCGAATACCTGATGCTACGGTTTTTCTTACAGATGGGTCAAGGTCCCTGGAAAGGTCCGTAAGCAGATCATCAACAGAGGCTGGTAACGATTCTCTGTTCCAGAGGATAAACCATGCAAGCCTGGATCGTTCTTCCACAGAGCCCTTTTCCTGAAGACGTTCAACCACAACCACTGCAATTTCTGCAACATCGCTGCGGCCTACTGCCAGCAACTCCGCAAGAGCCTCCCTGGCTCCATACCGTTCGGAAGCAAGAACAATACGGAGAAGTTCAACCTGTTCGGAGTCATCAAGTATTCTGATATATGGAAGCACCATTGCCGCCATCTCGCTGCTCTGAGGCATGTTCTCTGACAATAGCTTCCAGAGGGTGGTTTTCTCTCCGGCAGTAAGATCCTTGTAGTTCATAAGCATGCACTGGGCAACAGTTCTGATATCATCTTCGGAAATATCCGAGAACAATGTATTTCTAATAGTGCTTCCAAAAAATCTGATACGGGCTCCAATGTTTGAAGCTACCAGGCCACGTCCTCCGCTGGGAAGGCGCTGCATAAGAAACCAGAGGAGATCACAGGATTCCTCTTCAAATTCACCCAGTTGTCTGTTCATCAACCCGAATACAAGGTTCATGAGCTGGCTGGTCTCTCCGGTGTCCAGGGCCGAATTCACAATCTCCATCTCTCTGGGGTCAAGATCAGGGAACTTTCTTCCAAGATAAATGAGTACACCCTTGGAAACAGCATTAGATGGGTCATCCAGAAACCGTTTGACAAACCCGCCGGGATCCCCGGACACTCCCCACATATCTATGCTCATTAAAAGAGAAGCTCTAACTGAAGGATCAGGATCTGTGGATGTAGCCTCCACAAGCTCTCTGAAATAGTGATCCTTTCTGAGCCACGGCACTCCCTGAGATCTTGAAAGAGCTCTTCTTATTTCAACAGAACCGGACTCTATTACGTGACGGCACAAACCCTCTGCAGCCCTGTCAAAAGCCTCTCTGTCCGCAAGCAGCATTGAAAAGAAATCGTTCAACCCTTCGATCTGAGATTCCCTGGAAGCTGTAAAGAGCAACCTCGACTTTTCCGAGGATGAGAGATATCTATACATGTGTGCGATGTTGTATCCGGCTCTTCTCTGTTCTGTATTTTCACCGTTCAAAAGAGTTTCCATTACAACTCTTACCAGCGGACTTCCAGCTCCGGATAACTCTGCCATCCCCTTATCAACTGCGTCAAGGATAATTATGTCCCCACTGCAGAGATGAGTCTCACCGTTGACTGTTAAACGCCTGAAAGGTGGAATGCCCTTTCTTGCCTTTGTTTCATTGTACATTTCTTCCAGAGTTTCTGTTGATGGAAAAGTTTCTCTGATGAGAAAATGCAGCCTGGACCATATCTCCAGCAGTGAATTCTTGAAAGTAGTCTCTGAAACAATTGGTTCAAAAAGAGAAAGCAGTACCAGCTCAGCCTTTGCAAGAAGATCAAGATCCCTGAAAGATTCCAGCGCTCGCTGTCCCTGGTCAACCCTCCACTGTCTGTTGGTATCTGGAGATGGTAATTCAACATGCGCATCTCCGAACAGGGAAAACAATCCAGCAATTCTAGGGTCTGAAGAGGTAAGAATAACTCTTCTTCTGGAGTCAGTGGATTTAAGGATCATCGTAAACACAGAGTGGAATAGGTGAAGAGGATGTATTACTGTCATTCGTCTAATAGAGTCAATATCAAACAGAAGGGCGCAGTCATCAGGTCCACGCAATTTCATTTCAACCAGCCTGGAATCAACATCCTGGTCGATCAGTTCGATGGGAATAAGACCCTGATCTGATGCTTCCATAAGCAGCAGACGGGCAAGCGTAGTTTTACCTGCTCCCGGCGGCCCGGAAAGACATACAAAACCTCTGTCCTTGAGTATTTCTGAAGCAGTTACAAGACTTTCGCTATCGATGGATTCACCGGCAACACCGTTCCAGGATCGTATTAGATCGTCACCGGAAGGATAGAGTGTCATACCTCTGTCTGTGGCCGATATCCATTCCTGAACCGAGTTGTGAAAAATGGAAACAAGATTTCTCTGATCTTTGAAAGTCCAGCACCTGTTCCACTCTTCCAACTTGGCGAAAATTGGTTCAGAAAATGAAGGTTCCCCTGCAACAAGAGCACCAACCGGAACTCCCGATCTGAACAGAGAAAAGAACATTGATCTCGCCAGAGCGGAAGGGCTGGTTCCAATCAACAGCAGAGCAGCGTCAGGCCTTGAAGTTTCGGAATCAGTCACCAGCTTCAATCTGTCGGCCCATTCAGGCAGACGCAACTTTCCGGCTTCCGAAACCACAACAGAACGCTCACTATCTGGAAGAGTACAACTATCAACCCAGATAAGTAATTCAAAACTATGAGCCATCAGTACTCCGTCAGCTGAGCGGCCAGATCAGTGTAGCTCTGGTTTTTCCTTCAGGATTCAAACCGTAATCCAACCAGCGAGCAAGATTCCGTGCAATGAGAACGCCCCTGCCACGGCTGCTTATCAGCTCATCTCCCTCACCGGGCTCATGACCAAGACCCGCCTCCGGCTGCCAGGAACCGCAATCGTCAACCATAAACTGTATCCGTCCGGAATAAACATCAATATAGATCGTCACAAGTTTCCCGGGATCTCCGCCATTGCCGTGCTCCATGGCATTCTTGACCACTTCCATTACGGAAATAGACAGACCGGTGACATCTTCCTCGCTTACTCCAGAGGCAATACCGATCTTCTCCACGAATGTCTGCACTGATTCCACAATTGTGTCATCGCTCGGAATCTTGAGAATTATCCCCTTAAGCAAGACTATTCCTTAAGACTGGCGAGAGCTTCACTTTCATCAGTGAATGTCTCGAAGATTGTTATAAGCTTGGTTATGATGAAAAGCTCGTGGATTTTCTTGGTTGCATTAAGAATTGCCATTCTGCCACCTTCTCTTGCAAGAGAAGTATGTCCACTGACAAGAACACCAAGACCGGAACTGTCCATCCAGGCTACACGTCCCAGATCAAGAAGAACATTACCTCTAGCTTTACTGACCGCTGTCTGAAAAACAGATTTAAGATCCATCAGATCAGGTCCACTAATTACCTTGCCACTCAACCGTATCACCATCACGCCATCTTTGATCTCTTCTTTGATTTTCAACATCTGCCTCCTGTTAGAGAATAGCCAACTACCTGCGTACTTATCAAGAATAGAGAATTACCGGAGCAATGTCACGAGCATAACACAAAATCCACCCAGTTAACCAGACCTTTACCCTGAAGAAAGTTCTTAATAGAGCCTGCTGCGCCTGGCTTTCTGGATGCAACGATCAGGGGAAGACCATTAGACTTCTCCCATTCTGTGATACCGATTACTGGTCTTTCGCACAACCATCTCTCCACAGGGACAGGAGACGGAGATAGAAAAGCCTCAATATGAAAGCCCTGCTTTTTGATCTCCTTGCCCAGCCTGCGAGCCGCCTGGCCGGACCCTGCCACATAAACTCTTTTACCGGCAAGACATGGTACATGCTCCAGATAAAGAGCCTTTGTTCTGTAGAATGATGTAAGAGAGTACATGGAACTGGTTCTGCTGAACCTGTCTGATCGTTCGCGCCACGCTAAAAGTACTCTGGGCACCCTGACAAACCTGAAACCATTACTCCAGAGCCTTAACCACAACTCGTAATCCTCAGGAAGACCAAGATCTGCATAGCCTCCTGCGCTTGTAACTGCCTCTCTGCTGTAAAAAGCAGTGGGGTGCGGAATGGGACTTTCTACAAACAAATTATGTTCTATCTGAATGGAGGATTCCAGACTGTTGATCCAGTTTTCGTACGATCTGTAGCCGGAGCTGACCTCCTGATCAGGAAAGCTTCTCACTCTGCAGGAAACTACAGTTTTTTCTCCATAATCCTCAGCCAATGCATGCTGCAAAGCCAATCTGGCCGGGTGACAGATGTCATCACTGTCAAACCTTGCTATCCATTTACCAGTAGCAACAGAAAGCCCGTAGTTAAGAGAGGAAACAAGACCATGTCCACCTGAGAAGAGTCTGAAACGCGAATCCTGTCTGCAGAATTCTTCAGCGATCTTCCGGGAATTATCGGAAGAGCCGTCATCAACCATTATCACTTCAAAGTTATCAAAGGTCTGAGAAACCAGGGACTCCAGAGCTGCTGCAATAAACCTGTCTGCGTCCTTAAATGGAAACAACACTGAAACTGATGGAGACACCAGCTATCTCATGCTCTCGAAAGCGGAACGAAGTTCCTCAGGTGTGCCCACAGGCCGATTACAGGCACCACCAACACAGAGTTGTGCGTATGGCCATCCGGAATCGGGCAGATATGCTTCAGCTATTGTAATGGAATCTTCAGAAACTGTCGGGTCAAGCACATCAAAACCTTCAGCACCTGCAATTGCAACAGCCTCCGCCGTCAGAGCTTCCACAGCAGAGTCACCGGCAGGACCAACCACATATATGTGTATCTCGGTTTCCTCTTCAATAACCTCAACACTGCCACTGGATGCTCCCGCCATTGCTGAAACAAACCATTCAGAGCTTCGAGCACCTATTGCTCTTGCTGTTTCTTCTCCCGAACCGTTAAGGATCAGAGTCATTGGAAGAGCGTCAGCAAGTTCGAAACGATCTGCCAGCACCCTGGCTTCTTCTGATGAAAGCCATACTACGGTAATTCCGATGGGATTGTTCTCGCGGAAGAACTCCAGAGTAGACAGTTCAGGGTCTCCCATATCCACTGCGATAAACACAGCTTCGTCTCTCAGCTCAGCCGCCATTTGCTCCAGCAGAGGCATCTCTCTGACACATGGCCCACACCATGTGGCCCAGAAGTTTATCAGAACAGGTTTTCCCACAGAAGCGGAAAGAATGCTGTCCAGAGAAGCAATGCCTGTGACCAGAACACCGTTTACCGAAGAGCCTGCAGGACCATGGTGTGACAATGAAACAACAAATACAGGAATGATCAAAATCACAACAAGCGGTATCCAAAGATGTTTTTTCAAGACTAACCCTTTACGGAATGGGAAATAGCATTCACAGGACATACTTTCTCGCATCGTCCACATCTTATACATTCTGCACTTGCCGGGGTTTTATATATCTCAATTCCCATGGGGCATACAGTTGCACACTTCCCGCAGCTTACACATGCATCCGATACATGCATACGGAAAACAGAGACTTTTCCAAGAATGCCCCAGGCTGCGCCAAGCGGGCAGAGAGTACGGCAGAATGGCCGCTCTACAACCATTGCCCATAACAATATCAGAACTGCCACGGCCGACTTCCACCAGAACAGGAATCCAAGCTGAAACACTCCGTCCGAAGCGGCCACCAGCGGCCACCCCGCAAGTATAGTTCCCGCCGGGCAGACTGCCTTGCAGAACCAGGGGTCTCCAGACCCTCCGGCAACCGGGCGAAGAAAGGCAGGAAGGGCAAAAACCAGAAGAAAAAGCATTGCATACTTTGCCGGTCTCAGCGACTCCTGGAATGACATTCTGGGCAGAGGTATCTTGTAAAGAAGTTCCTGCAACAATCCGAACGGGCAGAACCAGCCACAGACGAATCTGCCTGCAAGCAGACCAACCATGGCAATAAACCCCACAACACCCAGCACGATAACAGCATCAGCTCTTCCAGCAGCCAGCATACCCCAGAAGTTAGGGGTTGCAAGTATGGACTGCAGCGTGCCGGCAGGACAGGCAAGAACACTTGACGGACAACTGTAGCAGTGAAGCCCTGGAATCATGGCTGCTTTTGAAGCTCCTGTATAAATGGAACCGTCAACCCAGCCGGTAAGATGCAGGTTAGTGGCCAGCAGGGTTGCCAGCTGCACAGTTTTCCTGAACACGGAGTGCCGCGCTAACCTATTCCTATGCATTCCAGACAGATATTCGTTGCTTTAGAGAGTATTGCAGCAGGGTCACCGAAAACATATCCGGCTACCACCAGCAGAAACGCTGTAATAAGAAGGATGATCCTGAAAGAAGTGGAGGCGACGACCAGAGTCGAACTGGTGAATGGTGGATTTGCAGTCCACTGCCTTACCACTTGGCCACGTCGCCTTTTTTTCTTATTCATAGGGTCGCAATCATACAAAATGCACAAAAATAAAACAAGACGCTAAGACCCGTCTACCCAGTCAAGCCCTACCCAGAAGCCTTCTTCCCATGTCATATCACCAAGAGGCGTATCAATGGTTGGAACCATGAACATCTGGAGTCTTCCAAGGTGATC
>JAGLDB010000340.1 GCA_023145935.1 Candidatus Sabulitectum sp.
CCAGGATCACCGCAATTTCCTCCATACGAGTGTCGCGAAGAAGATCAGACCCCTCGCCTGCCAACTGCTCTAAAAGATTGGTCTGAGGAAATATCACATTCTCTTTAAGGATCTGATAATGATCTCGCAACTGAGAAACAGAGACACCGTATTCCCCTGCCAGCTGCTCTTGAGTGAAATGAGGGCCTCCTCTGGTCACCGCATACTCCAGAGCGGCAGCCCAGGCCTCCGGCTTTCTTCCCGAAGGAGTGCTCACTGCACAGAAACGACTCCATGCCTCTGCGGCCACAGTTGCTGCCTGAGTGGAGTAGCCGTGAAGGCCAAGCATACCCGCTGTCATACCCGGCACCAGATCCACAAGGGGAAGATCGGTCTTCTCAATTGCACTCCGCCGCATCTGAACCCTCAGTGCCTCGATCCGCAGAAGGCTGTGCTCTATCTTCTCGTCGTATGGAGCCAGTTCCTTCGCCTGAAGAAGAAGGTGAAGACTCTCCTCCAGCCGGTCTCTCTTGGCCTCCAGTAATGCGAGATATGTAAGGGTGGAGGCAACGCGGTACCGCTCTCTTCGTGCAACAGACAACAGAACCCTCTCCGCGTCAATGTCACGGTGGAGCATTAGAAGAACAAGCCCCTTTTTCCTTCTTGCGTCAATATCCTTCGGGTAGAGGTTCAAATAGGAATCAATGGACTCAAGGGATGTTTCAAAAAGATCCAGTCGCAGAAAAATGTCCGCTGCAAGAAGAAGGGCTGCAGCTCCTGGAACACCGTACCACTTGAAATCTGAAAGCCTCCGGGCAGCACTGCCCACGTCGCCACTATCCAGTTCAAGTCGACATATCTCAAGAACAGCAAGATTCTCATCAGGTGTACTGCGCACAGAAGGGTCTTCCAGCAACCTCTCCAGACTCTCTCTGGCTTTCTCTGTGTCGCTGCTTTCCCTTGCTTCCTCCACCTGCTGCCACAACCAGCTTATCTTGTGGTTTTCCATAACCCCTCCTGCAGTCAGTTTACCGTGGCCAGAACCCCTGTGACAGAGGATGACTGGCTGAACAACCCACCATCGGTCTCTGCCTCAATAACATATATGTAGGCGCCTGACGCTGGAATGTCACCATCTTCATCAAGGCCATTCCATAATATCTGATTATACCCCTGCGAACACTGCTTTGAGAACCTTGTTATGCACCTGCCTGCTGTGGTGAATATGGAAACAGTTACAAATGCATTTGAGGAAACCGAAAAGCTGAAACACCGCAGACCGCTGCCGGGATTTGGATACACCACATACTGTTCGATGGCTACTTCGCTCTGATCTGTGGACATTACATACAGACTGTCTCTTGAGAGATTACCCACACCATCCATAGCCTGAAGTATGAACAGATGTGTACCTGGTGCCAGACCTGAGACAGCGTATTCAAGCTGACCGGTGGTGGTGGAACCTGTGTTGTATGTAAATGAGTCGCTCATATCAAATTCTTCACTGTCAATAAAGAGCTGAATTCTTTTACCAGTGCCGCCCAGAAAAGTAATACCGCTGGGGTCTGAAAGCTCCGCTTCAAGCACTCCCTCTCCTGTGATCACAGGTTCTTCAATACCACTCTGACCCTTGATCCACATTGATATCTCAGGGCCTGTAAAGTCTGAAGGAGCATCTCCCTCCACAAGTATCAATGGAGCATCTGCTCCAAGTTCGATACCGCCGGACACAATTGCGGCACCATCAACCCTGGCCAGCTCACCTGTGTTGCATGCAACAGGAAGAATACATTCTGCAGAGAAGTCTCCGCCTGAAAGCACTGACCTTCCACGCCAGGCAGTACCCCCTTGATGGAAGTAGTCTATTACCCCGCCTGACAGCATTGTATAGCTCACAGGAATATCTGATTCGGAGATCTCTATCAATGCAAGCCCGTCGGCTGCACTTCCTGTTCCTGTAACAAGATTCGTTTCACCGGAGCGAAGGGT
>JAGLDB010000341.1 GCA_023145935.1 Candidatus Sabulitectum sp.
GTCAGGTTCTGGGTGCGGTGGCTGTTGGCGTGATGATGAACCACGATTACATAGCCACCAACGGCCTTGGTGCCAGTGTAATGCAGATAACTCTGCTCACTATGATATGGCCTGTAAGTAACCTGTTCAGCGTTCTTGTCAGTCACTTTGTGGACAGTACCAACAAACATTCAACTGCCATATTTATTGGAGCAGCGCTGAGATTGCCCATTGCTCTGATGTTTTTCTCCGGCAGTGTGAATCTCATGCTGGTTCTTCTCTTTCTTTATTTCAGCAGCAACAGCCTTGTAATACCCGGTCAGAATGCCGTTATGCGCAGCAGGTATAAAAAAGGGCACAGAGGTCTTCTTTTTGGCTGGACAATGAGTGCACTGAACCTTTTTGCTTTGCCGGCGGCCATGGTAGTCGGGGCGCTTCTTGATGCAGACTTCTCATACTACAGATGGCTTTTTGTTATTGAGGGAGTTATGGGTTGCGCTCAAGCTGTTGTTATGGGTCTTATGGCCAGGGGAATGAAAGATCCGGTGGCAGTTGCTGAATCAAGCCTCTCTGATTTCTTCAAGAGCATCGGTAAGGTTTTAAAGGGTGACAGAGAGTTTGTTAAGTTTGAAGCATTTTTCATGATCTACGGGTTTGGGTTCATGACCATTCAACCGGCAATACCCTTCTATTCTCAAGAGGTACTCGGTTTGTCTTATGAGCAGTATGCCCTTGCAAAAGGAGTGATAGGGCAATTGGGGCTGTTGCTTCTTGCTCCATTCCTGGGGGCGAAGATGGACAAGCTGCATCCATTTAAATTTACCGGAGTGGTCTGCTTTATTCTTGCAGGATTTCCCCTTCTTCTTGTGGCAAGCAGTTTGATCCCTTCACTGGGGGTTCCTCTTTTTTATGCAGCCTGGGTAGCCTTTGCAATAGGTATAGCCGGAGTTGTTCTGTCATGGAATATGTCCAGCATGTTCTTTGCGCCAGAGGGAAGAACAGCCACTTATCAGGGGCTGCATGTTACTGCTACAGCTATGAGAGGTTTCTTCGCCCCGGTTCTGGGCAGCGTAGTAATGGAGTATTTCGGGTTTACGGCGAATTTCTTTCTTTCCTTCTTTTTCTTCACAACAGCCAGTATCCTTTTTCTTCTTCACTACAGGAAAAGATGTGAAAAGGGTTTGATCTGCTAAAGAAAAGGGGCAGCCTGCAAGCCACCCCTTTGAACGATACAGAATAATTTAGAAATTCAGACCAACAGTGATCCCGACCCACATATCGCTGAAATCAACGAAGTGAAGTCTCACGCTGGCATCAATGTCTGTCACAAAGGGGATGGCCGGCACCACGCCTGCGCCGATGTATCCGCTGAAATCATTCTCTGATACGTCTTCTCCATCGCCGAGGTCGACTGTCTGCATGTCCAGTTCAAGACCGCCAACGGCGTAAAGAGGCCCCATGTAGCTTCTGATTCCTGCGGCAACCGGGATAATGTATCCTGAATAACCGGCAATCTCAACATCGGGCTTCAAAGAGAGATATCCCACGGAGCCCTCCACAGCTAACATGGGCAGGCGGAAGAGTATCTGTCCACCAATGTACAGATTTCCGGAAAATGCATCGGCAGCATCACCGGTGGGTGCCCAGTAGCCTACCTGTGGACCGTATTCGACAATACCGGCAAATGCGACTGTTGCAAAAATAGCCATTATCATAATTGTTTTCATGAACTTCCTTTCGAGTTGCAATTGGTGATCTTCTTACAGAATTAATCAAAGTATCCAATGAAAAAGAGGTGACCTGAGGCCACCTCTTTATTCAAAAAACAGTTTCTGCTAGAAGTTCATTCCAACGCAGAGACCAATCCACATATCATCAAAGTCAATGAAGTGAATTCTTGCATTGACATCGATGTCAGCAATATCCTGCAGAGGGGTAATGAGGCCGGCACCAATGTATCCGCCGAATTCA
>JAGLDB010000342.1 GCA_023145935.1 Candidatus Sabulitectum sp.
ATCATTGCTCTTGCCCTCCACTATTTTGAAAGGCACTCTCTTCATCTCTCTGGCAGTCTCATCTATATGCATTCCCATAAACCGCTTAATGGAGAAGATGGTATTACCGGGGTTAGCCACTGCCTGCCTCCGTGCAACAACACCAATGTGCCTTTCACCATTCTCATTAAAAGCAACCACCGACGGAGTTGTGCGTGTTCCTTCCGCGTTGGGAATAACAACAGGCTCGCCACCCTCCATAACTGCAACGCATGAATTCGTTGTACCCAGATCAATTCCTATCACTTTACTCATATTCTTGTTCCTCCTTTTAGGTATTTATATTATATCAATTCGTATAATCATGTTTGAGCCGCAACGGCAATCTCCGCTGCCATGCACATCTAAAGCAATTGGCATGCCATTTACACCATGAAAGCTATCATTCGGTGCTACAACATAATACGCACTACTCTCTTCTTTTTTAACACATCGCCCCCATGTAATGGTGCAAATGTGACACACGCAGACACTATTGTATATTAGGGGTCACGCAAAACAGGAGTGTGTATGTCCAGCGATAAAATTACGGTAAGAGGAGCTCGAGAACACAATCTCAAGGGGATATCAGTAGAGTTTCCTAAAGAAACTCTGGTGGTCTGTGCAGGTGTTTCCGGTTCAGGAAAAAGTTCATTCGCTTTTGATACTCTGTATGCGGAAGGTCAGAGAAGATACATAGAATCTCTTTCTTCGTATGCCCGTCAGTTTCTCGGGCAGATGGATAAGCCAGAGTTTGAATCAATCGAAGGCCTTTCTCCAGCTATCTCAATCGAGCAGAAAACAGTCAGCCACAACCCCAGATCCACTGTTGGAACAGTTACAGAGATTGCAGATTACCTGAGAGTACTCTATGCCAGAGCAGGTACACCTCACTGCCCCTCCTGCGGAAGAAAGGTCACCACCCAGACATCCCAGCAGATGACGGATACCATTCTGGGCATGAAGAATGAAGCCAGGATCATGATAACGGCTCCGGTACTAACCAACCGCAAAGGGGCTCACGAAGAACTGCTTTCAGATATTCGTGAAAAGGGTTTCGTAAGAATTCTCCTGAACAACGAACTCACAGATCTGGACCAGGTAACGGAACTGAACAAGAAAAAGCGAAACTCGATCTCAGTTGTTGTTGACAGAATTGAAATCAAACCCGGCATCGAAAGCCGACTGAATGATTCTGTTGAAACCGCATTAAAACTTGGCAACGGTGTGATAGCCGTTATTGATGCGGACGCAGGCAAACAAACCATGATGAGCGAACACAACGCCTGCCTGCACTGCGGAATCAGTCTTCCTGAATTATCACCCCAGCTTTTCAGTTTCAACAATCCACTGGGCATGTGCCCAAGGTGTTCAGGACTTGGTTACATACTAAAGGTTGACCCTGATCTTATCATCCCGAAGCCAGCGATGACAATACAGTCAGGTGCCATTGTTCCCTGGGGAATTCCACAGGGATGGGTTGCAGCATCACTTAGAACAATGTGTCAGGAATTGAATTTCAATCTTCATACTCCGTGGACTCGGTTACCGGAGGAAGCAAAGGAAATGATCCTTTACGGTTCCGGCAAGAAAGAATTCGATATAAGCTGGAAAACAAATCATTCCTCCGGCAACTGGAGTGGACCATTTGAAGGTATTGTCCACCGGATTGACAGGCTCTACCATCAAACAGGCAGTGATGACATGCGAAAGTACTACGAGAAATTCTTCCGCAAGTACACCTGCGATGACTGCGGAGGATCAAGAATAAGGTCTGAGGCTCGTGCAGTACTCATTGGCAACAGGGGAATTCACGAGATATCAGACAATACCGTGGGAGAAACCCTGAATTTTTTCAACACTGTTGAACTCACAGACTATCAGAGAGCAATTGCCAAAGGATTACTGAAGGAGATTATTTCCCGGCTCA
>JAGLDB010000343.1 GCA_023145935.1 Candidatus Sabulitectum sp.
ACAGAAACATGTCTGGTGAACTCTGTTTCCGAGATTGCTTCAAGGGAATTCAACCATTCCCAGTTGATCATTGAACCGGAGCGGTTGTGGGGCACTGTGAAGTAGACCACCCCCAGTGAAGTCATATTCTGGAAAAAGTGGGAGCCCTGTGATGGGTCGATGTTCATGTTCTTCTGGCTTGCTTCTACAATAACTTTAGCGCCGCATATCTGACTCCATGTAACGGGAATGCCCAACCACGGATCAGATGATCCCCATCTTCCAGGGCCGATAAGAATGAAAGGTCTTTCAGCTTTAAAGAGTTTTCTGTTAATCGCTTCTATTTCTTTTACAATATCCTTTGTTTTCGAAGCGGTGAAACTGTCCGGTTTGATGTACACCACATCTCTGATGCTTTGAATTGTTCCGTTTCCCAGTGCCGTGTCTGTTTTGCACAGCAGTTTCCTGTCATCAAAAGTATCGGGGTCGATATCCACAAGGTCATTGTTAACCACCATTGGCCTTATCTGCAGCAGGCTGAAGTGGGCAGGAAGAGCTCGCTTTTTACCAAGGGTGACGGCAAACTCGATTTCCACCGGGCATCCCATTGATTTTTCCCCCATTTTTAGAAGGTACTCACATATACGGGCCAGTGGAAAAACATCATTTTTCAGTATGTGCGCGAAACTTACAACCCTGGGGCCCGGTCTTGTAATACCGTCCATTACTCTTTCATTTAGAGCATCGTAAGCAGAAGCCAGAAATTCAAGAGTGCCATCTTTCTCGGATGTAGAAAGATCATGTGATGTAATGTACTGATCTTCATCGAGTTTGCTTCCCCAGAAGTTGGTGTCCATCTGCACTGCATAAAAGTGTTTCTGTGAGTTGTCCATCATGTCTTTAACTGTACCGAACTGTGGAAGAACTCTCGGATACTTTGGAGTGAAGCGAAGAGACATTCCACCGTCAACTATAGCCTTGCCCAGACCAAGCGCAACATTTACCACACCGTCTTCAGGTTTTGCTGAGCCTGCGGGATAAAAATCATATGATCTGCCCACGCCGGAGAAGTGAGGGTAGAAGAGATCGTCGTGCTGTCTTCCCACAACCTGCTGAAGAAGAACTGCCATCTTTTCTTCTTCCACCCGGTGGTTGGTGGCCCTGATGTATGATTTTGCAGACTGCATGAATGTGGAAGCGTAGACAAACTTGATAGCACTTGAAAGTTGCTTGAATCTTACCGTGAGGTCACGGGAATTGTTGGGCAGCATTTTTGTGGCGTAGATTCCAGCGAATGGCTGATACATGGCATCTTCAAGAAGGCTTGAAGAACGGATGGCAAGAGGGGTGGTTACAGTCTTGGCGTAGTCTCTGATGTCACCCAGGATGGTTGCTGGAAGCGAAGCTTTCTGGAAGGCTCTCTGGATCTTGTTGTCATCGTCACATTCAATTGCAAACTGATGCAGTTTGTTTATTTTCATGAATTCATCAAAGAATTGAGTTGTGATGATCACTGTGTTTGGAACGGAAACGGTTACCTTCTTGAAAGTCTTTTCTTTAAGATTTGCGACAAGCACTCTGTCAATAAAGGCCAACCCCCTGCCTTTGCCTCCCATTGAACCGTTACCTACACGGCTGAACATCAGGTTTTCCTCATGAAATGATCTGCTGTAAGGTACTACATAGCCCCGCCGCTGGTCGGCTTTCCATGATCTGAAAGCACTCAGAAGAGCATGCTTAACCTCTTCTGATGTGCAATTGTCCAAATTGCATTCATCCATTTCCTCAGCAAGTTCCAGTTCTGTCTGTATCTTCAACCACCTGGACATTTTCCCAGATGACCAGCAGAGGTGTATGGACAGGGCAGGAAGTTTGTCCAGAGCAATGCCCAGCTCCCTCACACCGGAAACTCTTCTTATTCTTTTTCCTGCACTGTCTTCAAAATCAAGATCGCC
>JAGLDB010000344.1 GCA_023145935.1 Candidatus Sabulitectum sp.
AGAAGAGCTATTTCAACACTGAACAGTTCAGGTATGAAATGTATGTTAATATGAAGTGCATGGCGCATCACATCGAAAGAGAAGAAAAGGATCACAAGAGTTGCAAATGCGATGTTTACTATTTTTTCCTTCTTTGCTGTTCCTGTTCCCCCAATTTGTCCGAGAATGTTCCTGACTGATTCTTTCTCATCCTTGTACTGATTGATTTCATTCTGCATGGCATTGGAATTTGTCATATTTCTCCTTTCTTTGCATTTCAAATCTTTATATTCAATATGTACTACTGACTATAACCTCTTAACTAAGGATGTGATGAAAAAAACTCTTCTGCTTAACTGGCTTCCCTTCGAGAATACAAATACAGGAGCTGCTAAAAGAGCTATTGAGCTTCACAAAAGACTGGTTGACGAATTCAATCTTACAGCGGCGGTTACTGAGGGCTTTCCATTGGATATCGCACCTGAAGTGAAGAAGAAAATCTTCGCAGCAAACCGAAATCTGGTCGTACGCCTGTCTGAGAAATCTCCCGTATTCTGGGAGAGGCAGGGAAGACCGGATTTGTGGGTGACCGACACTCTGCCCGTTCCAGTATTCAGGGGTGATACGAGAACCGTTCTCACAGTTCACGATCTCAGGTTTCTGGTGAGTAGAAAGTACTTAAGCCTGCAACGGTATCTTTTCCTGAAGCTGAGCATGAAATCAGGGCTTAAGCGTGCAGATGCTGTAATTACTGTTTCCAACTGGATAGCGAAGCAGATTATTGGGACCTACGGCATTTCTCCAGGGAAACTTCATGTGATACCGAATGCGGCAGCTTCACTTCCCTCAGTGGATTCTTCAGATTTTAGCGGCAGGGAATACATTCTCACTGTGGGGCATCTTGAGCCAAGGAAAGACCAAAGAACGCTGATTCGCGCTTTTGCCATGGTTGCGCTGAAGTGGGATGGTGATCTGGTTGTAGTTGGCAAAGGAGCGCTTCTTGGGGGTCTTGAGCTTTTAGCAGATGAACTGGGAGTGAGCTCAAGGGTGAAATTCGTTGGGGGAGTGAGCGATTCCGAGCTTTCAGCTCTGTATGAACAAAGTGCATGCCTTGTTTGTCCTTCTGTATATGAAGGTTTTGGAATGACTCTTTTGGAGGGCATGGCAGCTGAATTGCCTGTGATAGCCTCCAGTATTCCACCCCACAGGGAAGTTGCACACGAGGTTGTTCTATGGTTTGAACCTGGAAACCATAAGGATCTGGCAGATGTAATTCTCAACTTACTTGAAAACCGTCAGAATTTCATTCCGGATGCAGGAACTCGAAGAGCGCGGATGTATAATTGGGATGATTCAGCGAAAAAGCTGGCTTCAATTTACAAAGGGCTCAACCTTTGATTACGAGAATGGCTGTTACAGGAAGAATGAATTTTTCATCGTATCCTCCTTTTTGCCAGTATGCTGTTGGAATTTGTCATTGCCCTGTGCTGCCGCAGATTTTTGGTGCATAATTGGGAACAACATACTAGTGGAGGTTCATTTTGATCACTGTTTTACTTGTCTGTGCAGCTCTGTTCTCAAGCGTCGATATAATCTCTGTCACCAATGCTCCTGAGGATGACGGGTCACTTCTTCTTATTCTACTTGATGAGGCGATGGAAACTTCCCAGGACCATATCGGGCTGCTTGTTCAGAGGGCTGAAACAGACTCTGCGGACTTGATCTGGAAAACTGTAATATCAGAGGCACTTCCTCTTGAAAGCACAGAGATCATGGATGGCTACGATCCTGATTACCCGATCTTCCCCGGAACAGCATATCATTACAGAACCGTTGTTTTTACAGCTTTAGGAGATTCTCTTTACAGTGCTGTCTTTACCGGAGCGGAACTGCCTGCGGGGGAGTGGTTCAGTACCAGCGAAACCCCTACCATGATTGGTTG
>JAGLDB010000345.1 GCA_023145935.1 Candidatus Sabulitectum sp.
CACAGCAGGAAGCTATTCAGGCGGAATTACTGTAAACAAGAAAGTGCTCCGGGGAATCCTCCCATAATCCATTATCACTTGACCCAAAGTACTCTTTCCACTCTACCAAATTTCCCTGTTCCAGATTGGCGACAGTCTCTTCGTTGCCATCAACTGGAGCTGCAATTCCATCTTCCTTACTGTTAACACAGGCAACGATCAAAAACAGGGCTGATGCAATTGCATACAGGCATCTCAACACTTCTTCCTCTCCTTGCTCTCTGCCATATATGTGGGTGTTTTCTCGGAGACCTGAGGATACAAATGCTGATTTTTGTCTTGTCTGAGAATGCTATCTCTAACAGCCTCTTTTACAAATTCATTGAGGGAAATGCCATCCAGATGGGCAATCGATGCAGCAGACTTGTGCAACTCTGTTCCAATTCTCACATTGAAACTGCCGGAATAAGGTTTGTCAGGACTCTTGCCCAGTTCTTCACATGCTATCAGATAGTCGTCCACTGCATGTTCGAACTCTGCGCAAAGAGCGGTGGGAGACTGAGCCTCATATGTCACAAGATCATTAATCATCTGAATGTGGCCATGAAGACAATTATCCTCAAAAGACATCTCTGTAGAACCTGTGTAACCCTTGTAAACCAAACAATTACCTTTACTCATTAATCAAGCCATTCTCTCTTAAATGCTTTATTACATTTCTTACACAATACCGCTTAAGCTCTTTACCTGGATGTGGTTCATGTAACATCAACACTCTGCCAGTCTTCTTATTGAAGAATCTTCTTCTTGATCCCTGTTTCTTGATCACCACATACCCCAAGTCAGCCATCAAAGTAACCAATTCTCTCCATGTGAAACTGGATGGAGTTGGTTTTGAAAGAAGCTTTGCAGTAAGTGATCAACTCTGCTCATGAGTATAAAAGATCTTCCATTGCTGTGCAACTATATTTCAGTTGCATGATCAGATCTTCCCTTCTCAGTTCTAACGGACCAGGGTAACCACTCTTGATATATCCTTGAAGATCACTGTGGCAAAAAGAAGCAGCAGAAGCATAATGCCTATGTGCTGAGCAATCTGTATTACTTTGGGTGAGGCGGGTTTTCCACGAATACCCTCGTAAAGAATAAAGAGGAATTGTCCGCCGTCCAGAATAGGGAGAGGAAGCAGGTTAAAACCCATAATGGCGAGAGAAAAGTAAGCGATGGTCTCAAGGAATCTTGAAAGACCGAACCCCGCCTGCTGTCCAAGGGTCTCTGCTACGAACACCGGACCACCGGACATCTTGATAAGATCCGCAGGTTTGGCGATCATCTGGATAAGGCTTGTAAAGAAGGTTCCTGCGCCATCAAGAGCCGCCTGAATACTCACTGTGAATGCCCGGCCAATTGGAAGTTTTATTGTTCTTGTTTCACTAAGTGCGGTGACACCCACAATGCTTCTTCCTTCATAGTTCATCGGTTCAACCCAGGCGGTATCCAGTGAACCATTCCTTATATAGACAAGTTCAAGGAATTGCCCTTCAAACTGGGATACTTCCCTCTGAAGATCGGAGAAATCAATAACAGGAACTGTGTTAACCGCAACGATGCTGTCACCGGATCTGATTCCAGCTTCATAGGCAGGCATTCCAACGGAAGACTCTACAATGGTAGGCAGCAGTGGCACAAAACCTGGAATGCTGTCCGGGGAAAGATCAAAGTGAACTGTGAGCGTTTCCGTGCCACGCCGCAACAGAAAGTCTCCTCTGCCTTGCTGTTCAATAAGCTGGTGCATATCGGTGTAGTTGTCCACAGGTTCACCTGAGACCTCCAGAATGACATCTCCGGTTTCAAGACCGTTCATGTGTGTGGTACCTACAACGGTGTTGATCACCGGTACCTCAGTTCCAACTATGCCCAGAACCACAAACAT
>JAGLDB010000346.1 GCA_023145935.1 Candidatus Sabulitectum sp.
GTAGATATGTACAGGAATACAGATAACTGGATTCTTCACTCGGATGTGTATGAGACCGCTACAGGTTTTGAACTCTTTGTAGACATACCTGGAGTTAAGCGTGAAGATATCGAACTGGAAGTTACACCCCTTACGGTTAAACTGTGGGGGGTACGGATAATGCCCTGCAAGGGTACAACCGCACTGGCAATAGAAATACAGACTGGAAGATTTCAGAGAGAGATTTACCTGCCATACAGGGTAAATACGGCCAGTGTATCCGCTGAACTTAAGTCTGGCGTGCTTCACATCAAGCTTGTGAGACAGAAGCCGGTGAAAGTTGTGGTACCTGTGCATGCAGAGGAAGACTTATGACAAAAGGCGGCGATGTCCCCGAAATAATACCAATTCACCTGTTCAGTCAAGGCATTCTTATGCCATATACAGTTTTACCCCTTACGGTTACAGATCCGGATATGATAGAGATGATCGATCATGCTGTAAGTGGTGACAAGATCATCGGCGTGGTGGCAGAGTCACCAGCGGGAACCAGGTACTCTGTAGGTACTGCAGCAGGAATAATGAAGTTGTACAGATTCCCCGGAGATGTGGTAAGAGTTACCCTTAAGGGATTGTACAGATTCAGGATCATTGAAGATCTGGAAATCGATAATGTTACCAGCGCACGGGTGGAGCGACTGACCACTACGTATCCGGATGATACGGATGAACTGGAAGCCTGGCGCAGGTCGATCGAACTGCAGTTAAGAAAGATCATGGAGCTTACTCCCGGGATCCCGGATGAGCTTCAGCTTATTACTCTTCTCCGCGATCCGGAAAGACTGGGCTATGTGGCTGCCAGCGGCCTTGAATCTTCAGTGATCAGAAAGCAGACTTTCCTTGAGGAGGACAGTATTATCCTCCGGTTCCGGTTGCTCAGATCCATGATGAACTATGAGATCCAGAGACTTAAGCTTCGAGAACACATTGAAGGCCAGGTCCGGATGGAGATGGAACAGGATCAGAAGGAGTATTATCTCAAGGAAAAGATGAAGGTGATACAGAAGGAACTTGGTGGTGGGTCTGTAAATCCAGATGTTGCTGAGCTTTCAGATAAACTCGATGTGAAGGAACTGCCTGAAACTGCTGCAACAGCTGCCCGGGAAGAGCTGAAACGACTTTCAAAGCTTCACCCCGGTTCTCCTGAAGCAGGCGTTGCCAGAAGCTATATTGAATGGATCCTGCAGCTGCCATGGATGGACAGATCAAAAGATCGTCTTGATATTACCGAGGCTGGAAGAATTCTTGACCAGGACCATTACGACTTGAAGGATGTCAAGGAGAGAGTTCTTGAATTTCTGGCTGTTAGAAAGCTGAATCCCAAAGGGAAAGCACCCATTATTTGTTTTGTTGGTCCTCCCGGCGTTGGAAAAACCAGTATGGGCAGATCTATTGCAAGGGCTCTTGGAAGAAAGTTTGTCAGGTTAAGTCTCGGCGGCGTTCATGATGAGGCAGAGATAAGAGGGCACAGAAAAACATACATTGGAGCAATGCCCGGAAGGATCCTTCAGGGTCTTAAGGAAGCAGGAACTTCAAATCCGGTTTTCATGCTTGATGAAGTGGATAAAATAGGAAGAGATTTCAGGGGTGATCCCACATCTGCTCTTCTGGAAGTGCTGGATCCGGAACAGAATTTTTCATTCAGAGACAACTACCTGAATACTCCTTTCGATCTGAGTTTTGTAAAATTCATCACAACAGCCAATACACTGGACACAATTCCCGGCCCGCTGCGGGATAGAATGGAAATCATACGGATCCCCGGTTACACAGAGGATGACAAATACCAGATCGCAAAGAGATACCTTGTGAAAAGACAGGTTACGAGAACCGGCCTCAGCGGTAAACTTATCAGGTTCAGAGAGAGTG
>JAGLDB010000347.1 GCA_023145935.1 Candidatus Sabulitectum sp.
GTGAAATCGCTTTCCCTGTGGCTGCCCAGTACAAATCTGATGTTTAGGTCTTTCAGTTCTGACAGGGCTTCTTCTAGTGCTGATTCATTCTGAAGATCGGTTACCGTTACCTTTGCGCCGTGGGTGCAGGCGTAGATCGCTGCTCCAACCCCGCCATCCTTGGTGCCAAGCCCCATGATAAGAACATTTTTTCCCTGGAGAGCATCACCTCTTTTTAAGAGCTTCATTAGAGAACCCCGAACAGGTATCGATCCAGATTATGAATCTGCAGGTATTCAGGGTATTTATTCTTATACAGCTCATACAACTTTTTACCTGCATGATGGTCGTCTTGATTGCCGCATACAGAGCCGCAGAATTGCTTGGAGTTGAATCTCATCCAGTCAAAATCTTCACTCCACCTGCAATCGGGCTTGACCCTTCCCACAAATCTCTGACAGGCATGAACCATTCCGTTGGGGTCTATAAGTGCGGTTATATTGCCGGCTTTGCATTGGAGCTCCGGGATCCATCTGCCAAGAAGCAGTCTGTGGTGGCCCCCCAGCCGGATTGAATGGCTGGAAGCTTCCGAGTAAGCATTTTCCAGAAGATCGTACTTTTCGTCAGATGACATTGGATCCTCATCCAGATGAAGCAGAGAGACAGAAAGCTCTTTCAATCCCAGTTCGCGGGAAATGAAACGGATCAGTTCAGGAAAATGTGCCGAACTTTCTTTGTCAAGCACTGCATTCAGATACACCGGCAGCTTCAGGTTCTGCAGCATCTTAATGCCTTTGATCACTTTCCGGAAAGAGCCATTGCCGTTCTTCATTCTTCGGCGGGAATCATGAAGCTGTTCCGGACCGTCCAGAGATATCACATGGATAAGTCTATTCTCTCCCTTGAAATCTCTTAGTTTGTTTTCTGGAAGAATTGTGCCGTTTGTGTTTATCACCACCCAGCCCTTTTGAACTCTTGAAAGAAAATGATCTGTTACTGCAGGCAGCAATTCTTTTTCCAGCCACGGTTCGCCTCCTGTGAACCTGATCTGAGGCCTGGATTCTGGATTTGAGCTGATGATGTGTTCCGTGAAAGATTCTGCTATTCTCATGTACAATTCCGGGTCTTCTTTTTCTGCAGTTACAGGGAAGTAGCAGTAATCACAGATGCAGTTACACCTGCCGGTGGGCATAAGGTAGAGAGAGGTAATCATCAATAGCCCCCTCTGCAGTCCCAGTTTGTGATTTTTTCCTTAAGAGTTGCCTGACAGAAAGAGGCTCGTACTTTAGTATTGTTGAATTTTCCGGCAATCCTGTGAAAAAGATCAAGTCGCCACTCCATAGGGGGATGAACCGGTTCATCTTCAATTTTGGAATAGTGTTTCATCATGCGGTTGAAGGATTCTTCAGGCAGTGCCGTCTTCATTCTTTCTGCAATGGTGTTGTTTATTCTCAGGGTTTCTACACCGATGGCAAATGGCTTTATCCTGAGCACCCACTGCAGCAGTTCCTCCAGCCTTTCTCCATCTGTTACCCCTGGAATAATGGGATCGATCCTTACAACAGTTCGCAGTCCCGGGATTTTCGTAAGTTCCTCTATCATTTCCGCTCTCTGCTGTGCTGTGGGGGCAAAGGGCTCCAGCATGTTTGTGATGCTGTTATCAAGGGTATTCAATGAGATGGCAACAAATGCTTTTTTGCTGTTTCTGATCACATCTATATCTCTTTTTACCAGCAGGCTTCTTGTGATGATGTAGAAAGGCTGACCTGTTTTCGAAAGGTGTCTTACAAGAGAACCTGTGCGGTTGTGTTTTTCTTCACATGGAGGGTAGGCATCTGTCCATGGAGAAAGGTAAAGAGGAATATCAGACACCGGGGCAGTTAACAACTCCTGCTCGTTGTCTGTGGGTTGTACTATTTTTGCGTGCTT
>JAGLDB010000348.1 GCA_023145935.1 Candidatus Sabulitectum sp.
CGCTATGTCTACCGGGTCACCGTAACTGCTTATCAGAGCTTCAACGATGTTGTCCACCGTGTTCACTATTGCAAACCCGTGACCGGGAATTGCAGCATAGATGTACTTGCCGTTACTGGTAACAGCCAGAGCTGTTGCGGGGTATGGAACACTGAATGTTCTTGAATGCTGACCTGTTCCACAGTCAATGGCCCATATTTCGCTTTTTCCTTCCGGAGAAACAAAAACCTCATTCAGCGGTGTTGAACACATTCCGTTCACTCCACCATCCACTGTTGTTTCGGCCACTGTGGAATAATCGCTGGTGGATATCTTGTAGACCTTGCCGTCGCTGTCGGCTATAAAGATGTAATCGCCGCTGGTTCCAAGGGCGGCAGCCACCGGATCGGTTGCTTCAGTGGGGCCAGACTTTGTTATGGTCCAGCCAACAGTCTCCACCTTTACCAGAGTACCATCTGTACAGACAACAAAGATTATTGTGGACGAGGGACGGGGCACGATGAAACTGCCAACCTCTGCCAGAAGCACCTGCTTATGAACTGTGTAGATATCATTGGAAACCACATAGAGCACATTGCCACCGATAGCAAGGCCGTAACCGCCTTCAGGGGAACTGCCCACATCTACAATGGGCACACCAAGTGAAACTTCAGCTTTTACATAACCGGCATCTCGATCTATAAAATACAGGTAGGTGTTAGCAGCAGCCAGACCATCCCCGCTTCCACCAAGGAAATCACAAGCGGTTGGAGGCCCTCCGGTATTCACGCACTGAAGCATGAATGCTGGAAACTCACTGTTCATGGAAATGCCTGTGGAATCGCAGGCTGCCATAAGAAGAGCAAAAAATACAAATACCATTACTTTTTTCATCTGTTATTCCCCCATAAGTCGTTGTATGTCTTTGGCGTTAAGAGCCGCTTTTTCCATGTTACAATTGTTGAAGAAAACATAGCACTTCCTCACATCCTCTGACAGGCTCCTGAGCTTATCGACCCATGTGATCATTTCCCTGCCTGAATAGAGATAGTCATATCTCTCCTGGGTGTTCCCCCACCACTTACCGGAATTTCTCCCGTGAAGTCTGAGGTAAACAGTATCCTCACCGGTCAGCAGACCGGTTTCCGGAAGCCCCGGTAAAACCGGAAGGTCAGTTGATACCAGAGTAAAGCCAATTTCCCGCACCTGTTCCAGGACATCTTCCGCATACCACTTCTTGTGCCTGAATTCAACAGCTGCCTTTTTGCTTCCCAGATTGTCTCGAAGAGTTCTCAGATAACTGAAAGATTCCTTTTCAAGTGGAAATGACCACGGGAACTGAGCAAGAACAACTCCCATTCTGCCCGATGAGACCAGTGGATCAAGCATCCTGTCAAACGCAGCCCAGTCATTTCCAGTTGCGTCACGGGAATGGGTCATGGAGGAATGAAGCTTAACGGAAAATGAAAAATCATCGGGAACAGAATCTGACATTCTGCCTGTAGAACTTTCGGAGAGTATTCTGTAGTAGGTGGAATTTATCTCTACCGAGTTGAATTTGAGAGCATAGTACCTGAGCCAGTCTTTCCTGGCAATGCGTGACGGATAAAACACATTCAGCCAGTGGGGAAAACTGTAACCTGATGTTCCCAGATAGAGACTTGCTCCCCCTGGCAAGAGTTTTTTCTCTGCTTTTGTCTGAAACAGATCCACGATCAATACTTCCCCTGAATGTACTCCAGTGATCTGCCGCTTACCATGGCTTTATCGCCATAGCGTTTTCTCACCTTGTCGGCTACCTTGTTCAGTTCTACTGTTCTTTCCGGGAAAAAAGAAAGTTGTGCAGTTTTAGAAGGCACAAAGTGGCTGGTGTTTACACCGATCAAGCGGATCGGTTCCCTGATGTGCTGCCTTGCCATTT
>JAGLDB010000349.1 GCA_023145935.1 Candidatus Sabulitectum sp.
AGTTATTCCAGTACTTTTGTTTCCCAGTATTTTGGTGCCGGAGACCGGCAGGGGTGTTCGAGAGCTCTTGCACAAGGCCTTTTTCTTACCATGTTCTCTGTCCCGATTCTTGCAGCACTGGCTGTTCCAGGGGCAATGCTGCTGAATCTTTCAGGCCATGCCCCTGATGTTCTGGCCCATGAACACACCTATTTCCGGATACTGATGCTTTCTGCTGCAGGCCCTGTTTTTACCGCTGCTGCATCATCCTTCTGGAATGGCAGAGGAAAGACTGTTCCTGCAATGGTTGCGGTGCTTATAGGTGCGGGGATTAACATTTTTCTTGACTATGTGATGATCTTTGGAAAACTGGGGTTTCCGGAGATGGGGATCAGAGGTGCTGCAATTGCAACGGCAATTTCATCCTTTATCCCTGGTTTAATTCTGATCATCGCTGCCTATACCGGAAAAACAGCGCGGAACTACAAGACAAGAGAGAACTTTAAATTCTCATGGCCTCTGACGAAGAGAATTGTTAAGTTCGGTTTTCCAGCAGGATTACACATCTTTATGGATGTTGCAAGCTTTACCATTTTTATCTTCATAGCAGGCAGATTGGGAGTGGTGGATTTTACCGCCAACAACCTGGCTTTCAGTGTGAACAATCTGGCTTTCAATCCACTGCTCGGTTTTGGTTTTGCCACAACTGTGATCGTTGGCCGATGTATTGGAATGGGCAGTACCGATATGGCCATCAGGGCCACAAGGCGTACACTTCTTCTTTCTCTGTGTTACTTTGCTCCGCTGGCTGCAACTTTTGTGATGTTCCCGGGGTTCTACACAAAACTGTTCTTCAGTCCCGATTCCGCCTGTACAATTGAAGAGTTGTCTTCAACTGCAGGCAAGCTGCTGGCAATAGTAGCAGCCTGGGGTGTTTTTGACGCGGTTAATCTTATGTACAGCGGAGCCCTCCGCGGAGCAGGTGATACAAAATTTGTTGTGTGGGTGTCAGGTCTTCTGGGATGGCTTTTCTGGATTCCGGGTATTCTCTACCTTTACGCTGTACGCCACTCCGGTATTGTTGAACTCTGGCTGTTTACCAGTTTCTATGTGGCTCTGTTCGCCATGTTCTTTTTCTTCAGATTCAGAACAGGGAAATGGAAGAAGATCGATCTTCTGGGTACTGGCGGGGAATCGAATTTCGCTGACTGAGAGGCTCCGTCCAACCATCACAGTGTTCTCGTCCACTCAATGTGATCTTTCCTTGATATGGCTACTTGTTTTTTTCTCTTCTGCTGAAGATGTTTTATAGCAAAAGGAGGATTTCATGATCATTACATTTATTGTACTTTCTCTTCTGGCAGGGTTTATTGTTTCAAACGAAGAGATCATTGAATACCCGTCTGTTCATTATCAGGCAGTACTGCAGAACAGGGTTGATACAGATAACCCGCTGGAAGTCTCCATAACGGACAGCAGCGGAGACTCAGAACTGTATGGAACTGTGTTCGGTTTCCTGCCTTACTGGGTGAATCAGGCCTGGCTGCACTACGATCTGATCAGTGTTCTTGCAGTGTTCAGCGTGGATATGGGTGCAGGGGGTACAATTACAAACAGCCACGGATTTCCTGACACTTTCGCCACCGCCATGGATCAGGCACACGCAAATGGTGCTGAAGTTGTTGTTACTGTTACCAACTTCAGTGGATCTTCAATTCATTCCATACTCACCACTGGAAGGTTTACTGCCATTGCCACAATAGAGGATCTTGTTAACAGTACAGTTGTTGATGGCGTGTGTATTGACTTTGAGAATGTTCAGTCTGCTGACTCTGACAGTCTGGTAACATTCATGGAAGATCTCAGGGCTGCGTTGCCCAATGCGCACATATCTATCTGTACTCCCGTTGTGGACTGGTC
>JAGLDB010000035.1 GCA_023145935.1 Candidatus Sabulitectum sp.
TTCTGTTTATGGTCCGAACTGCCTGATCCATTCCCCTGGTAAATACTCGTTGATCAAACCCGTACCCGTCAGCAGGTTCAACTATGTCCTTGTTGTACTCTTCAACAATACATCTGAACCACTCATCGGTGAACAGTATTTTCAATTCAACCGGTTGAACCTCTGCAGAATCATCAAGCAGTGGAAGAATTGAAACTGCCATATAGTCAGTTTCAGTGGAATCAACCCATGCAAACAGAGAATCAGGGGCAAGGAATCTAAAATCGTTGCTGTTGATCTTCTGGAGCATATAGTTAACTACCGGCTGAATTGACATTGATCCACTGCCCAGGAAAGAAACTGTTGTGCCTTCCGGAATAAGAGCCAGGTCTACATTTGTTCTTGGAGCAGCAGATGTTCCTTCTGCATTAAAAACATAAACTATATCGGTACCGAGAATAATGGGAAGAGAATCCAGCTGGATCTCAATCTCAACCACCTCATGAGCAAGTTCACTCTCCTGCTCATACACTGCCCGATCAAAACTGCTGAAGATATACAATGCGCCTGCGGCACCCATGAGAAAAACAACTAAACCTATAAGACCGGCTTTGCTTTTGCTGGAAGCAGCCAGATCCAGAGAAACAACGCTGTGGTTACCACCCTGGACAATTGGCTTTTGCATTGCAGCTCTTTTATCTTTTCCAGGATCTGTCTGCGGTGCAAGACTGAATCCGCAATTATCACATTTTCCAGTGTTTCGATCATTTTCGTGGCCACAATTTCTACAACGCATCAAATAACCTCCGTGGTACTCAAGCCGACTGAATCCACTTCCGCCGGGGTATAAAACCCTTCAAAATACTCCTCATCAACATACAGATGATACACCCCGGATAAACTATCAACAAGTGCTTCTATTACCTGAGTTTCCAGACGCTGTTCGGTCTCGGAGACCACTCTTCCCCTTATATCTTCCAGTGCAGGGATTCGTTCTTCATTAATAGAGTCAAGACGAAGCCATATTGCAGTAGAATCCGAGAGAACAACAATTGCTTCTTCACCTGAAAGCAGATTGAAAAGTGCTTCCCTGTCATTCTCAGGAATCATTGCCGCTGTGAGAGGTATTGTAATTGTCTCCTGATCCCGGGCCAGAATGGGAGGAAATATTTCGAACTGATCCATAGAAGCCAGAAGATCATCCCCTGATAACATCATTGCTTCAGCTGTTTCAATACGCTCTGCATCCGCAAGGAACAATGTGTGGAAAATTCGGCTTTCCTCGATTG
Organism: Candidatus Sabulitectum sp.; assembly: GCA_023145935.1. Next base: position 1,269 of record JAGLDB010000035.1, read on the forward strand.
GATGATCTTCTCTGATCTCCATATACACTTCGTTGATCGCCACTGAATCAGAAATAATTCTCGCCGAGATCACAACCTCGTAGTACTTGTCAAGAACTGCTTCCCAGTGTTTCGCATCCAGTCTGCGCGCCACATCAGGAATGGTATCCAGCCCGATCTTGATCGCTTCCTCCATCTGTATGTCGAAAAGAGCAAGCCTCCGTGCATAATTTTCCAGCCATTGAACATTATCTGTCTGCCGTGGAAGCTGCCCTGGAAGACCCATAATGTTATCAGTTACAGAAAAAAGAGTTCTTGATCCACCATCCCAGGTCACTGCTGAAAGAACTCCTTCCTCCGCCTGAAATGTACCGAACATCATGTGATCCGCATCAGCATTCTCCGCCATAAGATTAACCACATCCAAGTTAACCTGAACGTTGTAAACTGACTTCAAGCTGTCTTCAAGAAATATCTTTCTTGATTCTCTGGTTCGTGCCAGCAACATGGAAGCTATACGCTGAGAATCACTCTCAAACGGATCCGGAGTGTATGTCCAGGTGGAATCGATCTGCAGCATTCGCCATCCAAGCGCTACAGGAAAGGGAGGAATAATATCTCCAGCCCGGGCAGTAATAAGGTATTCGTGATCTATCGTATTTGAATAATTCACATCAACAATAGAGATCCGCCCTCTTGTCTGTCTGAGCACTTCATCCATGCCAATCTCAGCCGCAAACCCCGAAAGACTCTTTCCATCTTCAACCATGGTCAGAACACTGTCTACAAGAACACTGTCCTGATGATAAAAGCTGGTATAGGAAATACCGGTCCCCATGGTCTCCCAGAAATGAAACACATCCTCCTGTCTTATCTGTACCTGATCAAGACTGTGGGAAAGCCACTGTGCCTGAAGTATTTCCCTGGCTCTTTCGTGGGATAGCCTTACGACTTCTCGATCGTTACCAAGCCCGAGATCTATCGCATGGGCGATAAACAGTTCTCTGGCGATTATGTTCTCCTTGAAAATGTCTACAGACAGAGTATCACCACGATATCTCTCAAACGACTCGCCCACATTCTCTGGAAAAACAGCTCTTTCACCAACTGAGATAACAGCGCCATCAGATCCGTCCACCGGCAACTGCCCGCAGGAAGAAAACAAAAGTACAAAACCTGCAAAAAAAATAAGTGCAACAATTTTACCCACAATGACTCCAATTTCTGCTAATAATTCCTCGTTTTACAACCACTACAGATATCATTATTGTTACCCTTTCAAACCGAAATGTCAACAGGAGGAAAAATGTCTTTTCTAATACACATGGTCTTATCTATTCTTGTTTCTCAACAGCCCATACCTGTGATTCCGTCCTCCTGGAATTCGGGGATCTCAGTCGAAGATTATGACTCCGGGGAAGTTCTCATTAATATCAACGGAGATGTTCCCTTTAGACCAGCCAGTACTGTTAAAGCGGTCACCACACTTACTGCTCTAAGTACACTGGGTGCGGCACATGTCTACCACACAACAATCCAGGTTGATACCCTTGACAACAGTATTTTTCTGGTGGGCTCAGGAGCTCCACTGCTATCCATTGAAGATGTTACCAGAGCTGCAATGGAAACAGCAGCAATCCTGCCGTACAGAGAAAACTGGAATCTGTTTCTGGATCCCTCTGCATTGACAGGAGAAACACACCTGCCCGGATGGGATTCAGCCGACTGGAACAGAACTTATTGCCCTCCTGTAGAACCTCTTTGCATTGGAGATAATGTTCTGGAGCTTGTTGTCGCATCCATAAATGGAACTGTAAGACTTCTCACTTACCCGCCATTGCCCGGATTGCAGATATTCAGCGAGAACCTTTCTTCGGGACAACGCACGGATCTCACTGTTACAGGAGGTAACTGGGAGACCGGCAGACCCGAGATGAGGTTGTCGGGCACCATAATGAGAGGCACAAGAGAAATCCTGTACAAGCCTTTTGCAGGGGCTCCAGGCGAACTGGCCATGGTTCTGCAGGATGAACTTAACAACTGGGGTATCAATGCTGTTTATGCAGGAATCAGAGAAGTTGACAATTCATTTTTAACCTCAGCTGTTATGTACTCTGATCCTCTCTGGATGATACTTGGTTCAATGAACAAATGGAGTAGAAACATCGTGGCGGAACAGATACTCAGAACCGTGGCTGCAGATGCAACTGGAGAGCCTGGCTCTACAAGAGCGGGATGCGATATATCCGGGGCTCTTCTGGACAACCTGATGCCCGGCATCACTGGCTGGCAGCTTGCAGACGGCTCAGGTCTGTCCAGATTGAATCTACTTACACCAGAACAACTTGTATCTGTTTTTTCCGCAGGTGCAGCTTCACTTGAGTTTGGAGCAGAATTTCTGGCTTCTTTTCCGGTAAATGGAGTTGATGGAACCCTTTCCAGAAGAATGACCGATCTTCCGCCTGGAGCTTTCAGAGGAAAGACCGGTTCTCTTAATGATACATGCACCATCGCTGGTATTCTTACTTCGATGAGTGGCAGGAAGGTGGCACTGGCCATATTCCTGGAGTTTCCCCGTGGACAGATATTGAGAGCCAGAGCCTGGCAGGACAGATACATAGCATCTTTATACTACACTCTGTAACTGCCGCCCTGTGGGTTTATTACTTTACCCGCTCCATGTACTGACCGGTTCTTGTATCGACTCTGATCTTTTCGCCTTCTTTTACAAAAAGAGGAACCTGAACCACTACACCCGTCTCAAGAGTTGCAGGTTTTGTTCCTCCGGTGGCAGTATCACCCTTCAAACCCGGATCTGATTTTGTGATAAAAAGCTCAACAAAATTGGGAGCTTCAACCATTATGGGTCTTTCCTCCACAGAAAGCACATCGACCTGGCAATTGTCTGTAAGATAGTTTGCGGCATTTCCAATCAGATCTGCAGAAAGATCAATTTGTTCATAAGTGTCGGGATCCATCACAGTGTACGATTCGTCGGTATGGTAAAGAAGCTGATAAATTCTTCTTTCCAGTCTGATCTCCGTGACTCGTTCTCCAGCACGCCACGTTTTCTCGATCACTTTGCCGTTCACTACATCTTTCATCTTCGATCTTACAAAAGCAGCGCCCTTACCAGGATTAACATGCTGGAATTCAGTGATCTGATAGTATTTGCCTGAGATATCTAAAACCATACCTCTTCTAAAGTCATTGGATGTTGCCATTAATTGCTTACCTCCGAAGCAGTTCTTTTACCGTTTCTATTGCGGATAAATATCCGTGAATACCTGCACCGGCGATGAGTACTTCAGCACCCCCTGCAGTGAGCATTCTGTGTCTGTAAGGTTCTCTTATGTGGATCTGAGAGATGTGGACTTCCACTACCGGCCCTTTGAAAGCACGCATAGAGTCCAGAATCGCAACAGATGTGTGAGAGAAACCACCTGGATTAATAATTAAAGCCTCACAGCTTTCAGAAGCTTTCTGAATAGCTGTGACCATCTGACCTTCCTGATCAAACTGTTGAAACAACACCTTGAACCCGGCGTTCCTTCCCCAGGCAACCAGTTTCAGCCCCAGCTCAGAAGCAGTTGTATCTCCATAAATCAAAGGCTCTCTAGCCCCGAGTGACGCAAGATTTGGCCCATTAATTACCGCTATATCACTCATTTATCGTATGCCGATAACCCCAGATCTTCACATTCTTCCGAAGAGAAAAGGTTAAACAAACTTCGGGGAGCTCTTGCCTGGTGTTCAGACACATCTGTTGAATTCTGTGAGTTACTTTGCAGGCTATTTTCAACCGGGTTTTTATCTGTATTCTTTTGAGCTGCCAGAATAGAAGCCATTCTTCCAGTTTCAGGGTAGGTAACATCCTGCCCTGTGATCCTGGCTTCTCGTACAGCTTCCTTTTTCTTTTCTCTGGCACTCTTAAGGATCTCTTCAATTTCAGGATCACCGGGATATTCGAACAGGTATTCCTCGAATAACTCTATAGAACGGTTCCAGTTACTGTTCTCGTAGTGTATCTCTGCAAGACTCCGTATGGCTATCAAGTTGAGAGGGTCGATTGAAATCACCCTTTCAAACACTTCAAGAGCCTCATCATTCATTTTTTCTTCAAGAGCACACCTTCCAAAAACAACATTAACCGAGATGTTTTCCTGCCAGCGAGCCAACCCCTTCCTTGCCACCTCAAGAGCCTCGATATTTCTCCCTGAATGACGAAGTTGACCAGCTAATCTGACACATAATGCAGGTGTAGGCAGAGAAAGCCAGCTCTGATAGAGGTCCTGGATATCATTTTCAATATTTGGCACTTTCTACTCCTTACAGAATGTATCCATTATGATCCAGCCCTCGCGCAGGTAAGGTTCCTTCCTGTAGCCTGGATTATATATCTCCATGTCCAGAATATACCATACATCGCCTCCATCAAGAACCCTGCTTGTGAAAGAACCTGCATTCAAGTACTCCGGATTACGCCAGACTCCTGTAAGCTGAAACCCCGGCAGACCATTCTGATTTACTGGCTCTACTGTCAATCTGGCTCTATCCACCGAATCAACTGATGCATCATAGAAAAAAAGTCTTGCCATGGCCTCCCGGGCAAGAACGGCGTTTGAATCAGTGAGCGCAACGTCCGTGGTCAGCATTCTTATGCTGAAGAGAATAAGAGACTCTTCATCTGGCTGCCTCTGGTACTGAACAAATCCATCTTCAGGATTCCATATGCGGACAATAAAAGACTTGGGTACATTCAACCTGAAACCAAGCCTGGCAAGACTATCCATTCTTTCAGGTGAGGTCATGCTTGTGCTGACAAAGCTTTCGTAAACATAATCATGCATCTGATTGTCGTATGCCCTCTCCAGCATTTCTGGAAGCCCGGAAGGAATCACCGGTGAAACGGAATCAACAACCACTGCGAAGACCTGCTGATCAATTGCCCACACATTTTCACCGCTGTGAATACCAGCACCACCATCCACCAGGGAAGAAGGTATAAGATCGGTTTCTGACTGATCCAGAAGAAAAAGAATAACTCTTCTGGCCTTAAGAGTACCCTGGAACTCAGATGTTTCTGCAAATGAAAAGCTGAAGACTTCCTCGGGATCCACAGTCTCAACGATCAGATGAAGCTCCTGAAGACCGCCGCCATCAATAAATTCCGTAAGAGAGGTGCTGTAGACTACAAGAACACCATTGATAGGTCCGATGGAATCCTGTTTACAGGAAAGGGATAGAAGGAGCAGGAAAAGGAATGATATCTTTGCCATTATGATCTGTTTCTCATTTTTTCAAAGAACGGTTTCACTGCTTTCATCACAGTAAGTGCAACCGGCAGGTAATTTACCGTGCTGCTTGCAATAGAAGCAGCGCTTCCAGAATTGATCCTTCTGGTAAGAACCCTGATCTCTGATGCGGTCTGACCAAGTTCCTGACCGGTCTTCTCCATTTCCTGGAGGGTATCAGAAAGAACAGGTGTAATTTGTGAAAGATCGCTTCTGATCTCGCCAAGGGTTCTGTCCATTTTCTCTAAAACTTTTTTTGTTCGCCCCATGAGTGTGAACATCATTCCTACAACAAGCCAGAAACTGCATACCCCAACAAGGAGTACGATCGATGTAGCGTTCATATATATCCCCCTTCGAAAAACTCATTACCTTCTTAGTATAACGATTTCCACGCGCCTGTTAAGAGACCTTCCAGCCTGGTCGTCATTGGCAGCTGCAGGTCGCCTCTCTCCAAACCAGATGGACTCTATCTCTATGTTATAATCGCTGAGTTGACCCTCAAGATAGGCAGTCACATTCAGCGCTCGTTCAGTGGAAAGACCATCGTTAAAACCAAAAGTACCATCACTGTCTGCATGTCCTTCCACGGAGACAAAAACCCCGGGATTGTTTTTAAGGGTTTGAATCACCCTGTCCAGATCCGGATACTGATCTTCCCGTATATCACCAACAGCATTGTCAAAGTAAATAGTTGACATTGATAAACCTTCCCTCTCACGGGCAACGATCATGAACTGGAAAAGGTTGATGGGATCTGTCTCGAAATATATATAATTCAAGTCTTCATTCATCTGACGACAGTTAACATCAAGAGGAATACCTCCTCTGACCCTTGTAAGTCCCAGTGTTTCAGGGTCGATCCTGTTACTATCCATCCACAATTTGTTCACTCTAAAGCTTAAGCTTGCTTCAATTATGTCAACGCTGTCCACAGCACCATAAACTGTTTCAGGTTCAACCATGACCAGTTCAGCATGTCTTGCGGAGATCAAAAAATCACCTATACGGTCAAGGGAAGCTTCAAAGTAATAGTATCCCTCATCCTCATCAACAATTGCAGCAGGCATTCTAACAAGCGAATTATCCTCTGCAACCCGGAATAGCCTGAGAAGCCTTAACTCTAAATTATTCTGCTCAAGCCAGTACCTTGGAATTCGGAATCCTACGGAAAGATCTCTGATGTCCTCCTGGGTAAATGTGGCTCTTGACGGAAAATAGGCATACAAAACCTGTTTGTCATCAAGTTTGAGAGTGCTGTTCAGGGGTACCTGATCATACTGTGCAACCACAAGCGAATCATTCTGAACATCTCTGTTGGCCCACAAACTGATCTCTGTAAGATCTGTTCCAGTATCCCATACCCGTCTGTCAACAAGTGGAGGCAGCGGAACCCTTGGTTCATTCTCGAGCCACTCCGTTCCGCCGAATCTGAAAGTAATACCACCGCGGTGCCTGCCCCATGTTGATTGAAGATCGTTGATCGGAAGGGCAAAAGCATAGTCGAATGAAATTGGAACAGACCCTTCATACCTTGCAGTCAGGCCAGCGGAGAACTCTGGTGTTTTTCCAAGGGTTCTTGCACGATAGCCAGCCCTGAAACCCAGAGTTGATGAAGAGCCAAACCACTTTTCCAGACCGAAGGCCAAGTCTATGTCTGTTTCCCCGTCTACATCATCCAGAGACCACTCGATCTGAACAACAGGTGTTATAAATCTGGGATAGAAAGCTGCGCCAAGAGAAAGCTCTATGGGAAGAATATCCTCTTCACCAATGCCCATGTCAGGTGCAATGAGGTTTCTGGCAACTCCAGCAAGAGTAACCCTTCTGCCAAGCTCCGCCTGGAAGCCGAAATCAGCAGAAATGGCTTTTGCCCGAAGACCGTTGGATGTAAACAGAGGATCGTATGAGGTGAATTCATTGTCAACGTAATCTCTGAATATGTAGCGACCTGAAAAGCCGAAAGAAATCGGGAATATTCCCGGTCTGAATGCCAGTGCAAGGATCCCCTCTCCCTGAGTACACTGATCTGAAGCATCGAGAATATCCATTCCAAGACCGAAGGCTGAGAATTTGGTAACTGGTTGAACATACCCCAACGCTCCGTAGTTAATGGAATTCAAGTCCATATTGGGATACAAGCTGGTGTACTCTGTTCCCACCATCATTCGCCCTGATCTCAGAAGCCCTGCAGGATTCCACCACGCAGCCCAAGCATCGTCTGCAAGAGCAATGAAGGCTCCTGCCATTCCCATTGCTCTGGCACCCGGGTAAAGAACATCCCCATAAACTGATGAGGTCAGAAAAAGCATCAATACAACAATTGTTATCTTGCTACGCATACTGTTCCAGTCACCTCCCCAGCAGGAGCGGAAGCGTGAAAAATATAAATACCGGAAGGCACCGAAGCTCCCATATTATCACAACCATCCCATACAGGCTCTGCATTTGAAATGTTTCTTACAGGAACACCCTCAATATTAAGAACAACCAGATTGATCACAGCACCCTGGGCTGAAGGCCACACGAAGGAAGCAAAGTCGTTAACCCCATCCCCGTTGGGGGTGAACGGTGTGGGTATCACGGTCATTCCAGGGGAGAAACTTCTGATCAACCCTATATCAAACTCGGTATACATGCTTTCCTGAACAGTTACCGTATCGGAGAAAATAATGTAGGGCTCCACATCGACCTGTAGCGGAACGGCTCCTACAGGGACCTCCTCAAAATAGTAATACCCGATGTTGTCAGTAACAGCAGTCACACCCAGGCCGAAAATAGCTACAACGATATCATTCAGATCATGGCCGGTATAGACATCAGTAACGGTACCGCCCAGGGATCCCGTTGGCCCCTGAGCTGTTGCTGAAGCCATATTGCTGTATGTACTCTCACCATCCGGATCACTGTAAACACAGGTAGCCCAGTAGTAGTACCCGATTCCATTAACAACCTGAGAATCTGTCCAGAATAATGTATCTGTTGAAAACTCCGCTACATGATCCGGTTCAGGACCCAGAGGGCTTATTGACCTGTAGATCCTGTATGCCCACAGCCCTTTCCCGTCAACAGTGGCTTCAGGCGGGTCCCAGCTTAGCGGGATAAAGCCATCATTGCCACTAACAGCCACCAGGTTCAACGGCGGTGCCTTTTCACCTGTGACTGTAAAAGAACCGTAAACAGAAATATTGTTGGTCTCATCATGCTCAATAACAAGAGAATCAGGATCAATCACAGAGACTAGATATCTGCTGCCTATATCGAAATATGTGAATGTGTATCCCCCCTTGAAGGATGCTGTTTCCCCGCTTTCAAGCGGCGGAACTTCGAAAAGCACCGCAGGCAGTGAAAGAGAATCCGGATCATCCGTTACGAAATATGCAAGCTGTGTGGCAGAGGAAGGCCCTTCTCCGTCATTGCTGACAATAACGCTGAAACCAACATTCTGTCCCACTTCAAAAGGAGGGGAAGCATCAGGGGAGGCAATTGAAACTGTCAGATCCGGATATGCCAAAATAATGGTAAACTGGCTTAAAACATCATCAAGACCTCTGTTTCCCGCACCGGCAATCACATCAACTGTATGGGTACCGGGTTGATCGGGACAGTGCAATGTGAAATCTGCTGATGCGCTTGAACTCTTGTAGAGAAGATTACCCATGAACGCCGGAATATTCACATCACCGGAGAAAACTGAAGGAGGGCTGAGAGTGGCCCATGCGCCTACTGCTACATAACCTCCGGAGTTTGTGATCGAAACAGGAATGGTGAGATCTCCACCTGGAGGTGCATAAATAATTGTATCACCGGGGAAAGTAATAGCAATTGCCGGATCTCTTGCAAACCGATACGCTGAAATGGCAAACTGCTGTTCCTCCGAAGGATTGCCGGGATCCGCCCAGGCTGCACCGGTAACCCGTACTGTCCAGGCACCGGGGACAGGGGACTCGACCACAACCCTCTCAACAGGACTCTGTGAGGTTACCCCTGACGGCAGCAGGTAGCTGTATTCAGCATTGGTCGGAGAGATCAAAGTAATATCCAGATCTACCTGAATACCGGGAAGCATCGAAGGGACATCGGTGTATCCAAGTCCAAGGGAAAGCCAGCTGGTGTAAGCAGGAACATACATTGTCCACTGTTTGAACCCGGCCCCCTCGGCTATTGTGGAGTTTATCCAGAGTAATCTGTCCACCTCCTCGGAAAAATATGTCCCGGGGAGATGGTAGCCATCAAGAAGGCCAAAGCCGCTCTCTGTGGTTGCATAGCCTGACAGAGGAAGCCCTGTATTGCTTTTAAGTGGTATGGCACAGGCGGCCATAATGGCCATTGCATCCTCCGGATTGAAAAGATCTCCGTACTTTTCCTCGCATATTGTCAGTGCCGATGAAACAAATGCAGCAGCCATACTGGTACCTGAAACCCTTGTGTATGAGGGTTCCCCCGGCCACCGATTCACTGGGTCATCCAACCACGAACCGCCGTAAAAGGCGTTTGTAGCAGCGACTCCATTCTGCATTGTTGATTCAAAAAATTCTCCGCCTGGAGCAAGTATCTCCGGTTTAAGTCGCCCGTCAGCTGTGGGGCCTCTTCCGCTGTACGAGGCAACAAGCAAATTCCCGTTCTGGTCAGGCAGGAATGAGACAGCACCTACTGTGATGGCATTTTTTGAGATCGCAGGAGAGGGAATTGCGCCGGGTACAGGATTATTTCCGGAACTGAATACGGAGATTCCTCCACTCCTGGCATGTGTGTCCACGATCTGACAGAAGGCGTCGTAAGATGTTGAACCGTCAAAACCCCATGAATTGTTTACTATGACACAACCATTTGAAGAAAATTCGGTGTAGAACTCAGCAAATTGAACAGCACTCATTGATTCTGGTCTCTGGATTACATACAACTGGGCACCTGGGGCTCCCCCGCTTCCATTAAACTCACATCCCAGATCAATGTCACCCCTTGATGCAATAACCCCGCAAACAGCAGTACCGTGACCATCAGGGTCAGGAGAGCCTGCAACAACCGCACCTGTCAGGTCAGGATGATCCGACCAGACTCCTGTGTCAAGAACACCCACAAGCACTCCCACACCGGTGTAGTATGTCCACAACTCGGGAATTCCGGTAACCTCTCTGCTGTCATCAGCCTGCATATTCAGTGCGTGCGCCCGGGCGGTCTGCCGCCTGTCAGGGAGCGCAACCAGAGCACCTTGATCAACAGGAGCTGAAACAGACCACCATGGATCAAGGAGCTGAGTACCACCAGCAGGAGCATACCCGGGAGCCATCCGAACAAACCATCTTCCAGTCCAGAAACGATCCCCGGGAAGCACTGCATCGTGCCAGGACCACTTCTTTATGTTTTTTACAAATCCAGAACCCTGAAGAGCTGAAAGCTGCAGGTTCTCTCCTGCGACTGCAACAAAACTCCCTGCACCTGGAGAAAACCCCACAGGCCACAATCCGGACTGATCAAGAATTGCAAGATCGTATGGAGTTAAAGATCTGTAAACCTCGATGACAACAAGATCTCCAACTGCACCTGGAATTGCAGTGGCCATAAGAGGACCAGAGCCGTTGCCCGAAGGTATATAGCTTGCGTCAAGTTCCATAAGTGCAGTTTGTCTTTCCTGGTGATTCATCATGGATAAATCTTCAAGAGAAAACATAGACGATGATTCAACCAGTGGAAAATCCGCAGTGGAAAAGAACACAAGCATAAATATTGACAACACAGTCATAGCCACTCCTATTTGTTGTTAATCGTACAACTAGAGATACTATAATACATATTGGTGCGTCAACCGTTAAAAAAGAACAAAGAACGCATGAATACGCATGACTGGTCATATTACGTAATAATACCTAGTTAGGTTCTGTAGCCTTCTGTCTGGATCGGGCTTTGAAAGCATTTTCAAGAAGATACGCAATTGTAAGCGGCCCCACGCCTCCGGGCACAGGTGTAATAGCAGAGCAGACCTCCAGCACATCATGGTAGTCAACATCACCTACAAGTTTTCCGTTGCTGTTCCGATTCATTCCAACATCCACCACAACTGCACCGGGCTTAACCCAGTCCTTCTTGATCATCTCAGCTCTGCCCACAGCAACAACAAGAATGTCAGCACTTCGACACTGTCCAATAAGATCAGCAGTACGGCTGTGGGCCACAGTTACAGTACAGTTCTCTCTTAACAGAAGAGCTGCCATAGGTTTACCTACGATATTTGATCTGCCCACAATAAGAGCATTCTTACCTGACATGGGAATGTCATAATGACGAAGAAGCCCTATTATACCGGAAGGCGTGCATGGAAAAAGACCGTCTTCCCCTCTCCAGAGCCTTCCAACATTCACAGGATGAAAACCGTCAACATCCTTTTCAGGCAAAACAGCTGAAGCAATCCTGTCAACCGATATGTGATCAGGAAGAGGCAACTGCACAAGAATGCCATGAACTTTATCGTCTGAGTTAAGCTCATCCACACGCCTTAAAACATCAGCTTCAGAGGAATCAGCAGGCATATTAATCACGCTGCTGTTGATTCCCACCTTTTTACACGCCTTCTCCTTGGCACCCACATAAACTTTACTGGCGGGATCATCTCCCACCATTATTACTGCAAGTCCGGGAGGATCTCCCTGAAGCAGGCTGACCCGCTCTTTCAGAGAAGACCTGACAACTCTGGCATATTTTCTTCCGGAAAGGACAAGCGCGCTGTGACTCAAAATAAATCTACCCCTTAGCTATT
>JAGLDB010000350.1 GCA_023145935.1 Candidatus Sabulitectum sp.
TCTTCTGGATCTGCCGCCTGTTCCCGGTACATATCCCAGTCTTGCAGTTGCCTTTGTTAACAATGACCAGTTCCCGGATCTTGTGGCAGGAACAATGGAGGGCGGGGTTTTCTTTCTTCCAGGGCTTGATGGCTGGTTCCACGGTAACTGGTCCCCGATAGAGGGCATACCTTCTATCCCTTCAGGGGCTCCGGCTTTACAGGGAGACCGGTTGATCTTCGGCACTGCCAGTGGAACAATTCTCTGTTTTTCAAAGAATGAAAGCGGTGAATGGATTGATTCTACAGAGAGCTCCGGATTCAGCTTGATCGATGTGGGAGAGTACGCAACGCCAGTTTTCTTTGATCTTGACGGTGATGGTCATGAAGAAATCGCGGTTGGAAATTCCACAGGATCAACAGACCTCTATGAACAGAGTGCAGATGGATCTGATGATTCCTTCTTTGAAAGTTTTTCATGGGGGTTTGAACCCAACGGCGGTGTTGTGTCCATCGACTCGTATTACTCAAGGTATTTTACCCCCTATTCGGTTTTGAGATATCCATCAGGGGTATCCACAGTAAATGCGTTTGCCGGTGAGATCATCAGTGCAGATCCTCAGTACAGGGATGAGATCGCATACTGTATTGCAAATACTCCCACAGATGTTCTTCTGGCAATGGAAGACAACGGTGATATTGATCTGCTTACAGTGAATGCCCGTAATGTGTATGACTCAGCTGAAAACCTCAGTTATGTTCGCCTGCTTGATTCTGAAGACGGTACCGTGTGTGAACTGAGAACAGCAGAGGGGTGGTTCGAGATATCCAGAGAAAATTACTACAGGTTTGTTGTTCACCCAAGAATACTCTTTGAGATCCCCGGAAGAATAGATGCAACATACTGGAACACACCATGGGATACTCTTGCTTTGTCAGAGAGGGAGTACTTGAATTTTCAGCCGGATAGTCTTTACGGAGACACATCGGATCACCTGTTCTGGAGGGAGTTCATTCCCGTGGACAGTTCCCGGGGCAGAACTCTTGAACAGCGCATGGCAGGTGCTGATACATACGAGGAAGCTGTTGTTCGCCTCTGCAATTTCCAGTCGCATTCACAGCCCGGCGGGCTGATGTCTTTTGGATACATGACCAATGACCTGCAGCCTCTGACCATCTACAGCAAGGCTTACGGTTCCTGCGGAGAACAGTCTATACTGCAGACCGCACTCTGCCGTGCATGCTTTATTCCGGCATATGTGGTCGGGTGCCGCGGAGAGGATCATCAGTGGAATCAGTATCTTGACCCCGCCAGTGAACGGTGGAATCACTGGGACATAAACTACGGCATTTCAGGAATCGGCAATCTGTGGGTATCAGGTGAGGGGGTTGATCACAAAGGCAAGACGATCTCTACGATCACTGCCTTCGGACCTGAGGGAAGGCTCTGGGCGGTAACTGAATCAGTTCTTGCGCCGGAGGGATCAGGTTACATGCAGGGGGATTCGGGATACACACGGACCGCCGGTGTAGAGGTTTCGGTTACGGACCCGGGTGGTATACCAGTTGGTGGAGCCATGGTTCTGGTAAGGTCACACTGGGAGAATGCCAACTCGGTAACCGCTTTTGACTACACGGATGACCGGGGGAAATGTTCTTTCCTTCTGGGATGGGAGCCCAACGGAGGATATACTTTCGATATTATATCTGCTTTCGGTTCAACCGGCAGTTCAAACACCGGTTTCACAGAGGACAGCCTGTATTTTCTGAACTACATCGTACCGTATTCTGTGCCGCAGAGGCAGGCAGTAGCTCTGCCGGGATCGGGTCAGACAGTTCCTCTCACAGAAAGTTTGTATCCGGTTCCATATTTCACAGGATCGCTTTACTCCATTGGCAGTGAGAATGAAGA